>NZ_JAUBDI010000020.1:0-66767 GCF_033253735.1 Sporosarcina saromensis
CTTGCTGGCATCATTTAAGATGTCAATTTTGAATCCGAAGATTCGAGTTGTTCGTTCACCGACAAGTCGGCTTCAGAACTTTATTTGTTGACGTTTTGCTGTTCAGTTTTCAAGGTTCATGTTTGGTCGCTTCGTTCAGAAGCAACTTTTATATAATACCATGTTGCTCATTTCGATGTCAACAACTTTTTTAAAAAAGTTTTTTAACCTGTTTTCAAGTCGTTTTCGTTTATCGGAAGTGCAACGTTATCTAATATACCACCGGTTCTTTTTGATTGCAATACTTTTTATCAAAAATAATTTCATTTGATTCTAAGAGGAGGTTGAAGCCGCACAAAACTAGAACCTATGCGGCTTCAACAGTATTATTCTTTAGATCTCATTTGTGGGAACAGGAGCACATCACGAATAGATTGTGCGTTCGTCAATAACATTACAAGACGATCGATCCCTATTCCAAGTCCACCTGTTGGCGGTAGACCGTATTCCAGCGCCTCAATGAAATCTTCATCCATTTCATGCGCTTCATCGTTTCCTTGCTCCTTCTCGACAAGCTGCGCTTCAAATCGTGCACGCTGATCGATTGGATCGTTTAATTCAGTAAATGCGTTTGCATGTTCACGTCGTACAATGAACAATTCAAAGCGATCTGTGAAGCGAGCATCTTCTGGATTTTTCTTTGCAAGTGGAGAAATCTCTACCGGATGTCCATAGATGAACGTTGGTTGAACAAGTTGTTCTTCTACTTTTTGTTCAAAGAATTCATTTAGAACATGTCCAACTTCCATCATAGCCGTTACTTCAACACCATGTTCTTTTGCAAGTGCATGGGCTTCTTCTTTCGTCATCTCTTGCCAGAAGTCTGCGCCTGTGAATTCTTTAACAGCATCTGCCATATGCATGCGTTTCCAGCCTGGTGATAAATCAATAATGTCTTCACCGTACTGTACTTGCGTCGTTCCAAGCACATCTTGAGCCATGTAGGAAATCATGTTTTCCGTTAGTTCCATAATATCGTTGTAATCTGCATACGCTTCATATAACTCCATCATTGTGAATTCAGGGTTATGGCGCGTAGAGATTCCTTCGTTACGGAATACACGACCGACTTCATACACCTTCTCAAGTCCACCAACGATTAGGCGTTTCAAATGGAGCTCGATTGCGATTCGCATGTAAAGCGTCATATCCAATGCATTGTGATGTGTAATGAAAGGACGCGCTGTTGCACCGCCTGCAATTGAATGAAGCATTGGTGTTTCAACTTCCAAAAATCCTTGTCCATCCAAATAACGACGCATCGATTGGATGATTCGGCTTCTTGTAATGAAAGTATCCTTGCTCTCTTCTGAAGAGATTAGGTCCAAATAGCGTTGACGATACCGTTGTTCAATATCTTTTAAGCCATGGAATTTATCCGGTAACGGGCGAAGTGCTTTTGTCAGGAAAGTAAATTCCGTTGCTTTAATAGAAAGTTCGCCAACTTTCGTTTTAAAGACATTTCCTTTCACACCGACGATGTCACCTAAATCTGCACTGTTGAACAAAGCATATGCTTCTTCTCCGATTGCATCTTGACGTACGTAGATTTGAACTTGGCCACCGAGGTCCTGGATGTGTGCAAATCCAGCCTTCCCTTTGCCTCGCTTCGTCATAATACGGCCTGCAATTTTCACTTCATGCACCGTTTCGTCCAATTCTTCTTTCGTTAAGCCCTCATAAGCTTCACGGATTTCATTGGAAAGATGCGTCCGTTCAAATCTTGAACCGAATGGATCAAGTCCGTTTTCGCGTAATTCATCCATCTTCTGGCGTCTCACCAAAAGCTGGTCGTTCAATTCATCCAAATGGGACATTTCCTTCACTCCTTCATCAGTTATCCCTCACGCCCGCTGGCATGGTTCTATTGTACACAAACTCCTTATGTAAAAAAAGCCGCCACGTACATGACGACTTGTACTAAGACAATACGTACCCTATCCAATTGGCTGTTCTTCATCTAGCCACAGAGCTAGTTTTCAGCATTACCATGAACGTCTTTTAATTATACAGGGATGAATGTCGAGACCGTTCATTTCCCTACACGCAAGAAATTGTCGACATCCGATACCTCTTGCCAACGCATAACGCCACTGCCATCCACTTCAATAGGTACTAAGGTAGGTGCAATTTCCAATAGAGGCACAAGAACAAACGCACGTTCGCGCATGCGCGGATGCGGCACGATTAAGTTCTCTGATTCAATATTGTCGTTATTATACAGTAAAATGTCAAGGTCAACAGTCCGAGGACCCCATCTAATAATTCTCTCACGACCTAGTCCATTTTCGATTTCTTGACACACTGCCAATAAATCGTGTGCATCCAATGTAGTTTCCAAACAGACAACTATATTGAGAAAATCTGCTTGGTCCGTATAGCCGACAGGTTTTGTTTCGTAAACAGAAGACACCTTCACAACATGTATTTCAGCATGCCCATGAAGTGTACTGACAGCTTCAGTCAAATGGTGCAACCGGTCACCTATATTAGAACCGATTGAAAGGTAGGAGACGTTCACACAAATTGCCCCCTTGTAATGTCTACAGATACAGATGCATAATGACCGCGAATCGGCGGATCGGGTTTGATAAGCACAACGCGCACACCTCGTACTTGCGCGGCAAATTGACTAAGAATCACGTCTGCGATGTTTTCAGCGACCGTTTCAATCAACTTCCTCGGCTCCCCTTCGACAACGTCACGACATAGATCGAACACCTCAGCGTAGTTGACGGTCTTTGCCAGATCATCTGTCTTACCTGCATCCGCCAAATCGACCGCTAACGAGACGTTCGCCCGAAAACGCTGCCCTAACACTGTTTCTTCCTTTAAAGCTCCATGGTATCCGTAAAACTCCATTTCATTCACATGAATATAGTCCACTACACATTCACCCGCTTTCTAGTCAATTCACACCTA
The DNA here is from genome assembly GCF_033253735.1 of Sporosarcina saromensis. Lineage (NCBI taxonomy): Bacteria > Bacillati > Bacillota > Bacilli > Caryophanales > Caryophanaceae > Sporosarcina > Sporosarcina saromensis. Next base: position 2,962 of record NZ_JAUBDI010000020.1, read on the forward strand.
CAGCAACTTTGGCTGATAGAACATCCATCATTTTTACCATGCGTGAAACCTCTTTCACATCATGTACGCGCATAATATGACACCCATGATCGATACCATAGCAAACTGTAGCGCCTGTTCCTTCCATTCGTTCATCGACCGGCAAATCCAAAATTTTTCCGATCATCGACTTGCGTGAAGTCCCAAGCAAGACAGGATACCCCATATTCGAAATTCGACGTAAACCTTGCATCGTTAATACATTTTGCTCAACACTTTTCGCAAAACCGATTCCTGGATCTAACCAAATATCCCCTTCAGGCACACCTGCATTCCTTGCAATGTTCACACTTTCTTGTAAATCTGCAAGCACTTCCTCCATAAAATCTCCGCTATATTCAGCTCTCTCACGGTTATGCATAAGAATAATAGGTGCACCATACGCAGCCGCCACATCCGCAATACGCGGCTCACGTTTCGCGCCCCATACATCATTAATGATTCGAGCGCCCGCTTTTAACGCCTCTTCCGCTACCCCCGCTTTATACGTATCGATTGAAATGACACAATCTAGTTCACGAGCCAATGCTTCAATGACTGGGACAGTTCTTTCCAACTCTTCCTCCAGCGGAACAGGAGCATGACCCGGTCGAGTCGACTCTCCGCCAATATCAATAATTTTCGCGCCATCTCGCAACATTTGTTGAGCGTGTAAAAGCGCTGCATCGATTTGCCCGTATTTTCCTCCATCTGAAAACGAATCCGGCGTAACATTCAAGATTCCCATTACAACCGTTTCCCGATGAAAATCAATTGTCGTCTGACCGAAACGATACGTGTCTCTCGCTTTCATTAATTCCATCACGTTAACCTTCTTTCCTATCAGCAATCGCCTGAACATATCGTTCATGCAGTTTGTTAGTATAAACACCCGATGCACCCGGCAATGGTGTGTCTCCTATTTGAAACAAAGGCACAAGTTCTTGGACTGCATTCGATATGAACACCTCATCCGCTTGCTCCACAACACTTTTTGGGAAGAAACCTTCATGTACCCGCATACCGGCTTCCTCAGCAATCGCCAACACAAACGTGCGCGTAATTCCGGGTAAGATGCCTGTTTCAATGGCAGGCGTATATAACACGCCATCTTTTATCCAAAATACATTTGAAGTAATCCCTTCTGCCACATAGCCTTCTGCAGTGACAAAAATTCCTTCCTGTTCTTTTAGCGACGGTAATTCCAATCGTCCCTTTACATTGTTCATGTAATTATGCGATTTGTGCCGCACACTACTTTCCGGAAGATTGCGCGGAGTTTCAAGCCACACACCCTTCTTCGGTGTCCCTCTCTCTACTTGGGGCAACTCTTTACGGAATAAAATGACGTTTGGTGAGTCATATCGTGAAGGGGCAAGTCCAATTTCGTGGGTCCCAGCCGAGATATTCAGACGGAAATACCCGTCGCGATCAGCTGACAAAGCTGTTAGCCTTTGAACTGCCGCACGAATCTCTTCAGTCGTATAAGGCATTGAAATGCGGTACTCTTCTAACGCGCGGGCTAGTCGTTCCATATGTTCCTCGAATAAAAACACATGCCCGTCATACGTCCTAAACGTTTCGAAAAAGCCAATTCCATATAAAAAACCGTGATCAAACGGTGAAATGAGCAATTCTTCTGCCCGCTTGTATTCACCGTTCATCCAACAGTATTGCATGGGGAAAACCTACCTTTCACGCCTTATCAACCTATGCTTTTTCAGCCATTTCTTTCGCTTGCCAAAGTGCTTTCGCTTTGTTCAACGACTCCACATATTCTGCTCGCGGATTAGAATCAGCAACTAATCCCGCCCCCGCTTGAATATGCGCAACACCGTCTTTGATATAAGCAGATCGAATGACGATATTCAATTCTAAATCACCGTTAAAACCGATCCAACCGATAGAACCGGTATACAAACCTCTACGTGTCGGTTCCAACTCTTCAATAATCTCCATCGTCCGCAGTTTCGGTGAACCCGTAATGGATCCGCCCGGAAATACCCCTTTAATAATTGCAGCAGTAGACAAGTCAGGCGCAGCGGTTCCTCGGACATTTGAAACGAGATGCATGACGTGTGAATACCGTTCGATTACCATGAATTCATCCGTTTCGACGGTTTCTGGAACACAAACTTTACCGAAATCCTCAAGCTCTTGCTCAACAAGCATAATGTGTTCGCCTTTTTCCTTCTCGTTTGACAGAAGTTCCTGTTCAAGCGCTTGATCTTCCTGCAAAGATGCACCTCTAGGACGGGTACCACCAATCGGGCGCGTGCTCAATTCATTGCCTCGTTTTTTCAGCAATAATTCGGGAGAACCCGAGACAACCGCAAACTCTTTCGCTCCAATGGACGCCATATAAGGGGACGGGTTAAATGAACGCAATGCTTCGTACATAGCAAGCGGTTCAACCTCTAGCGCTTTTGATTGGCGGACGGAAAGATTCACTTGATTGACTTCTTGCAACTCAATGTAGCGTTGAACGTCCCGAACCATTTGTTCAAATTGAGGACCTGTTACTGAAACGTCAATATTTTCGGGTCTGTTGAATTCTACAGCAGTACCACCCGCTTCATGGACACGTTTTTTCTCACCGATTGCAGCAGCTTGCAACCACTCCGCTTCCACTACTTCAGGATTTAGTCCGCGTTCAGGTAACGTCATGAACGTCACGACTTCATCTTCAACGTCCAATACTGCCCAACGGTCAAACAAACAGAAGAATAGATCAGGAGTGTCGAGGTCATCTTTCGCAATCTCGGGAATTGGCTCATATGTTCTCGCATAGTCATAGCTTACGAAACCAATGACACCACCTTGGTAATCTGGTAGTTCTGGAAGGTAATCCACATTCATCGAACGGACGAAATCAGCTACCAGTTCAAGCGGTTCACCCGTTCTCACTTCCGTCGCCCCATCCCGCCATACCAACTCAAGTGATTGCCCATCTGTACTTTTCATCGTTACAAGGGGGTCTACACCAGCAATACATAACTTCCCGACGCGCCCACTTTCCAATAGCACATGCTCTTCACTCGTTTGGGCAAGTTCTTTATACGCATAAAAGAATTGCTCTTTTGTCATATTTGCTTTCTTGTAATCCGGAAACACACGCTTCATATCGTTTTCCCCCACATCTCGTAATATCATTATCTTACTATCTGAAGAACTGTTTAGGCTACAAAAAACGACATGTGCAATGATTCCCATATACAAAAAAGAGAGCACTTAGGCTCCCTCTTTCTACTTATTCTTCTTCGAATTGATAAAGTGGTGTACTTAAGTACCGTTCACCATTGGAAGGGAGCACAGCAACAACCGTTTTCCCTTTTCCGAGTTGTTCTGCAACTTGTAGTGCTGCAAAAATTGCTGCGCCGGATGAAACACCACCCAAAATCCCTTCTTCGCGAGCTGCCCGTCTTGCTAGATCATACGCATCTTCGTTGGACACTTGAATAATCTCGTCGTACACATCCGTATCAAGAACTTTAGGCACAAAACCTGCACCAATCCCTTGTATCTTATGTGGTCCTGGTTGACCACCTGACAATACCGGTGAATCTGCGGGCTCAACAGCAACAATTTTCACCCCTGGAAAACGTTCTTTCAACACCGAACCGACTCCTGTTATAGTGCCCCCTGTGCCGATTCCAGCAATAAATGCATTGACTTGGTCGAATGCATCTGCAATTTCCGGTCCCGTCGTCAAGCGGTGTACTTCCGGATTATGTTCATTGTTAAATTGCTGCGGCATGAACCAACCGTTTTGCGCGGACAGCTCCTCCGCTTTCGCAATGGCCCCTTTCATCCCTTCAGCACCAGGTGTCAATACAAGATCAGCACCATATGCACGAAGAAGATTGCGTCGCTCCATGCTCATAGTGTCTGGCATGACGAGTACAGCTTTGTACCCTTTTGCCGCCGCAATCATAGCGAGACCAATCCCCGTATTGCCGCTCGTCGGCTCAATAATCGTGCTTCCTTCTTTCAAATCGCCCGTCTTTTCAGCAGCTTCAATCATCGCAAGCGCAATGCGGTCTTTCACACTGGAACCCGGATTGAAGTATTCCAATTTCAAATAAATATCTGCACTATCTGCGTTCCCCATACGATTCAATTTCACGAGTGGCGTTTTACCGACAAGATCCGCTACTGTATTTCCGACTCTACTCATGCATATCCTCTCCCAATTCCTACTTATTTGATATGTTTTATAGTATTAATTGTATACCGCTTTTGTGATACGTGTCAAACGATACCTACATACATTATTTCCGATTTCCCTATCTCGATTCGGCAACTCTGTACCCCTTCAACCTTCAAAAAATAAAAAACTGTCTTGACCCAACATGTTTAGTAGGTCGAGACAGTCATCAGTTACTTTCCATAATACCATTCTGCGTCAAATTCTTTCCAAAACGCTTCAGGATTCACCGTTTGAGGCAATTGTTCAAGCGCTAGTTCTCTTCGGATATGTTCTTCCACTTCTTTGAAGTCGAATGATCTCCCTTTAATAATTTCATTCACTTGAATGAGCGCATATGTACCATCTTGAAGATGTACTAATTTACCGACTTTGCCCTCTTTCGTCTTAACAGCAGCTTCATAGATTGCAGGATCGATCGTTTCTGTGTCTGCATTAATGTAGCCAATGTCACCACCTAGACTTGCGGAAGCTAGATCGGTTGACAGTTCCTTCGCCAAAGCGTCAAAGCTGGAGCCTTTCGCTATTTCATCCAATGCTTGTTCTGCCTCTTTTTTCGTCGGCACAATAATGACCGATGTCCGGTAAGCGGTTAATATGTTAAACAGCGATTCGTTCTCCTTATAAAAAGACCGCACCGCATCGTCTTCTATGAGGACATCATGTGTAAGCACTTTGTCTAAAATAAGCGAGGAACGGATTCGTTGTCGCGTTTGCTCGATGTCCAAACCGGAATGGGAGCGCCCGTCAACAGACGTGATGAGGGCGAGTTCCAAGTCAATTTCCTTATCCGTCACGTCGATGCCGTATTTCTCTGCCGCCGTTTCCATCACTTTATGGTTCACAAGTTCGAGTAACACTTCCCGACCGACTTCCTTTTCCATCGCTGTCATCCATTGTTCCCTCGTAATCGGGTCACCCGCGACCGAAGCAACCACTTCTTCCGGTTGCTTCGATTTATTTGGGATTAACCATCCAATGAACCACAAGAGGTTGCAGACAAAAAGAATTGCAATTAAAACGAGCAATGGCTTCGCTTTTAACTTCCTTCTTTGAGGCGCCATCTCCTGGGCGTTAGGATTTCGACTGTATTTCATCGATAAAACCTTCTAATTCTTCTTGAGGGAACAAGTATCGTTCATTACAAAAATGGCATTCCGCTTCGGCTTGCCCATCCTCATCGATCATCTCTCGAATTTCCTGTTCGCCAAGACCGATAATTGCGTTGCCAAAACGCTCTTTGGAGCAGTTACATTGGAAAGAGACATCCATTTTGTCGAGAACTTCCACGTTGCCTGCACCAAGTACTTCTTCCAATACTTGCTCAGGCGTTAAACCGCGGTTGATCATACTGGAAATCGGTTCGATAGAAGCAAGCTTTTCTTCAAGCTGACTAATCGTTTCCTCGGTAGCCCCTGGCATTACTTGAATGATGAATCCACCCGCTGCCTTTATTGTATTATCCGGATTCACGAGTACACCTAGCGCTACAGCAGAAGGCACTTGTTCAGACACAACGAAGTATTGTGTGAAGTCCTCTGCAATTTCTCCAGAAACAATCGGAACTTGTCCTGTAAAATAATCCCGGAGACCAAGATCTTTCACGACTGTAATCATACCTTCCGTCCCGACAGCACGACGGACGTCCAACTTCCCTTTTTCATTTAAATCAAAGTGCGTTTGTGGATAAGTAATGTATCCTCTCACTTCTCCACGCGCATTCGCATCGACGACAATCGGTCCAGCTGGTCCGTTCCCTTCGACTTTCACCGTCAGCTTATCGTTCCCTTTCATCATGACACCCATCATCAATCCAGCGGTCATCGTTCTGCCTAACGCAGCAGCCGCAGTTGGCCAAACGTTATGTCTTTTCTGCGCTTCCGCAACCGTTTCTGTCGAATCGACTGCATATGCACGAATCGTCCCATCAAAAGCCAATGCTTTTAGTAAATAATCACTCATTCATTTCTACTCCTTTTAAACGTTTCTTTCGTAAATTAAGTGCAATCCTTTTAACGTAAGGAAGTTATCGACAATATCGATCACTTCTGTTTCACTAGCAATCAGCTCCGCCAATCCACCTGTCGCAATAACAGTCGGCTCAACCTTACTGTGTGCCTTCATCCGATTAACAATACCTTCAACAAGCCCTACATACCCATATACAATCCCCGCTTGCATAGCAGAAACTGTATTCTTCCCAATAATATGATCCGGACGCGTCAATTCAACACGTGGCAACTTGGACGCCCTGTCAAATAGAGCCTCCATGGAAATACCAATACCAGGTGCGATCGAGCCTCCCATGTATTCACCTTTTTCATTCACATAACAAAATGTTGTAGCCGTTCCAAAATCCACGATAATGAGCGAATTGCCGTACTCATGGATCGCCGCTACCGCATTCACAATCCGGTCAGCTCCAACTTCACGCGGGTTCTCGTATTTAATATTCAAGCCTGTTTTCACACCTGGCCCCACAACGAGCGGACGCATATTAAAATACTTCCGACACATCTGCTCAAGCGGAAACATAACAGGCGGAACAACAGAAGAAATAATAATGCCTTTAATATCCTCAAATTTTAGTCCGACGTGAGAGAAAAGCGCCTTTACAGACATCGCATACTCATCTTCCGTCTTTTGTCGATACGTTTCCATGCGCCAATGATATTTCAGCGCGCCATGTTCATATACACCAAGGACGATATTCGTATTACCCGTATCCAATACTAAGATCATTTTCATTTCCTCGCTAACATTCGTCATTTTCCAAAACATCATAACATAATACAAAAGCGGAGGGTGGCGTCTAGGCTCGACAGGCGCTGGAAGAAATGAAAAAAAGGCGCTCTTTGCCTTTATTTTATTTCTGAAGCGACCCGAGAGACTGCCACCCGGAGTCTGGATGACACAAAAGCGGAGGCAGCCTGGTAGACCCGACAAGCGCTGGCCGACTAAGTTCGTCACGTCCTGTGACAACGTCGGCACTAGCACATCCTGTGCGTCGGAAGAATTGAATAAAAGGCGCTCTTTGCCTTTTAATTCAAGTGCGAAGCGACTCGAGGGGCTGGCCGCCGCAGCTGGATGATACAAAAGCGGAGGGTGGCGTCTAGGCTTTACACATTAAAAAACAGCCGACTGCCTTTAAAAAGCAGCCGACCGTCGCAAGTCATTTTATTCGGATCAATCTCTTCGCTGTTCATCGATCGGAGGAAGCGTCGTGTCGCCTTCATTCTCCTTTGGCAGATCGCCAGTCGATGGATCAGTTGGAGCACCCGTAGAATCAGGGTTTACTTCATCTTTCACTTCAGATTCTTCATCTGCTTTTGCAGCTGCACCATTGCCATTTTGCTCATAAGCACGTACCGGCAATGTACCATGATCTTTCAAGTGATTGATTTGTTCAGCATCCAACGTCTCAACTTCAAGAAGTGTATTTGCGATCAAGTCAAGAAGCTCACGGTTTTCCGTCAGGATTGTTCTTGTACGCTCATACTGTTCCTTAATAATACGTTGCATCTCTTGATCAATTTCGTACGCAATCGACTCAGAGTAGTTTTGTTCGGAATTAAAGTCTCTTCCAAGGAACACATTTCCACCTTGCGCCTGACCAAATTGCATCGGTCCGAGCTTATCACTCATCCCATATTCCGTTACCATGGAACGAGCAATGCCCGTAGCACGTTGGAAGTCATTATGTGCCCCAGTTGATACTTCGCCAAGAACGATTTCTTCCGCAACACGCCCGCCGAGTAAGCCGGCAACTTTATCGAGAAGCTCAGGCTTCGTCATGAAGTAACGGTCTTCTTTCGGAAGCATGACTGCATATCCACCCGCCTGGCCGCGAGGTACAATTGTAACTTTATGGACGATTTCGGCATCATCCAACATAAGACCAACTACGACGTGTCCCGCTTCGTGGAACGCTACAATATTTCTTTCTTTCTTTGAAATAACTCGTGTCGTCTTAGCCGGACCTGCGATGACGCGATCTGTCGCTTCATCGATATCTGCCATATCGATTTTCGCTTTTCCTCGTCTTGCCGCAACAAGTGCCGCTTCGTTCAGTAGGTTTTCAAGGTCTGCACCCGAGAAACCTGGTGTACGTTGTGCTAACGCCTTCATGTTGACAGTATCGTCAAGAGGCTTATTGCGCGCATGCACTTTGAGTACCGCTTCACGTCCTTTTACATCCGGACGACCGACCGTAATTTGACGGTCAAAACGTCCTGGACGAAGAAGTGCAGGGTCTAGAATATCCGGACGGTTCGTAGCTGCAACGATGATAATCCCTTCATTGCCATCGAATCCATCCATTTCAACTAATAGTTGGTTCAACGTCTGTTCACGCTCATCGTGTCCGCCACCGAGACCAGCGCCACGTTGACGACCCACTGCATCGATCTCATCGATAAAGATGATACATGGAGCATTCTTTTTCGCATTTTCAAACAAGTCACGCACACGGGACGCACCGACCCCGACGAACATCTCAACGAAATCCGAACCGGAAATCGAGAAGAACGGAACGCCGGCTTCACCAGCAACTGCTCGCGCCAAAAGTGTCTTACCTGTACCCGGAGGACCTACTAACAAAATACCTTTTGGAATACGAGCCCCAAGTTCAGCAAACTTACGTGAATCCTTTAGGAAGTCAACTACTTCTTCAAGCTCTTGCTTCTCTTCATCCGCACCCGCTACATCCGTGAATCGGACTTTCTTGCGGTCATCCGAGTGAAGCTTAGCCTTACTCTTACCAAAGTTCATGACACGGCCGCCACCGCCGCCTTGCGCTTGATTTAACAAGAAGAAGAACAGGATGATAATAATGATAAAAGGAACTAACCCTGTGAAAAAGGCTACCCATGCACTGGTTTCAGGCATTTTTTCAACAACGATTTCGGGGTTGTTCGATTCACCGATTGCTTCTAGCTTCTCCATAAGCGTTGTATCGTTATGCAGGACATTCGTAGTGAATTTCTCCCCTTCTTTTGCCCCTTTCATAACACCTTCAACTGTCAGAACGCCAGCGTCCGGTTGCAACGTCATAGACGCAATATCGCCTTTTTCTAACGCATCGTAAAATTGATCGTACCGAATCACTTCCGTCTTCGGATTCGGATTATTTAGTGAACTGAATATCCCCATTATTGCAAGGAAAATCAATCCGTATAATAGAAAGTATCGAAGTATACGATTCATCCCAAGCCTCCTCATTTCTTCAACAGAAAACTATTGTAAATCTTATCATATAACGAATTCACACTTCAAAGGAAATGCCTTTCTTGCTAAGGTCTGTTACTAGTGGTAATACATGCTAACCGCGCTACCAACCCACTTATCAAGCAATTTTTTATCACATGAGGAAGCTTTCCAACAGCCTTCAGAAGAAGAGGACTGCAAGTGAATTAGAAAGAATAGATTTCCTTTTTCAATACGCCGATGTATGGCAAGTTACGATACTTTTCAGCATAATCCAGTCCGTATCCGACAACAAATGCATCTGGGACGAGGAATCCGACATAATCCGCTTTTAAATCGACTTTACGTCCAGTTGGTTTATCAAGTAATGTGACGATTTTAATGGATTTTGCCTTGCGGTATTTGAATAGGTCAACTAAATAGTTCAATGTCTTCCCACTATCAATGATATCTTCAATAATGAGTACATCGCGACCTTCCACACTTGTGTTTAAATCTTTAACAATTTTCACTTCACCTGAAGATACGGTTGCATTTCCGTAGCTTGAAACATCCATGAAATCGAGTTCGATGTATGTGTCAATTCGTTTAATAAGATCGCTCATGAAAGGTAATGCACCTTTTAACACACCTACCGCAAGCGGAAACTTGTCTTGATAGTCAGTAGTCAACTGTGCACCAAGCTCAGCGATTTTTTCTTGAATGTTTTCTTCTGTAATGAGTATTTCTTCGATATCCTTTTGTAACATCGAAAACCCTCTTTTCTTCATAGGATTTTTTTACAACTCTTTGAATCTCAATATGTACCGATCCTGTTCTGTTTTGTGTTTTTTGAACTGGATGCCATATCGTACGCCTGGAATAGCGCAAACTTCATCATTCGCTGTAGTAATGACAGGCAACATATGCCGTTTTTCAGCACTGATTTTTTCATCAATAAAGATTCTGGACAATCGTTTTGGAGCCTTCATGCCTGGCAGTAGCATGCGATCACCTTCCCGTTTGCTTCTGACTCGTAAAGGCAAATCATTTTCTTGAAGCGAGAAATAGCGTTCATTGTCGTCTACTGCATCAATATTATCGACATCGTCCCAATTCAATAGCCAGTTCCCCCATCTTTGCCACACGCCTTTTTCTAAAGCTACATCCGTGAGTACGAAAGGCTCCTGCCCTTTAACAATGAAAACTTGCTCGTACTCCCGCACGAAACGATATCCTTTCGGGAGGTCTATGGAAACAGTTCCTTGGACGTCCGACAGATGAAATTGAATTAGATTCAATAGTGCTATATTCAACTCAATGGGACTACTTTCCCCATCATAAATATACTTCAATACTAGTGGAATAAAGCGCTTTTGTAAAGCAGTGTGCATGGCACCAAACCGTTTAACGGAAAAGGTTGGAAGCCCTTCTGCTGTAAAGGAAACATGCGCTGCAACTTGTTGCTTCACCAAGCTGTTTAACAAGTTTTCATCGTCTTGTAGGTCAGATGTCATTTTTACGACATTGACAGCTGCTGTAGGTGTTTCCGAGAGGATCTTCGGAATAATATGATGGCGGTATCGGTTCCGTAAGTATGCATCACTTTCATTGCTCGGGTCTTCTCGAAATGCTATCCCATGTTTTTCAACAAACTCTAACAGGTCACGCTTCATCACAGAGAGAAAAGGTCGAATGACCGTTCCACTTTCCATTTGTCTACTTGGACGAATTCCAATAGGCAAACTTCCTTTTGCCAACTGCATTAACACCGTCTCCAGTTGATCTTCCGCATGATGAGCGGTTGCCAATAAAGGATACTGTTCCTTTTGCATAATCTCTTCAAAAAACTTATACCTGCCTACTCTGCAAACGTCTTGTACATTACCGCCTTCCTCTTCAAGTACGGCTGGTACTGGCACACGTCCACCGAAGAAAGGTATCCCAAGTTGCTCACATAAGCCTTGTACAAAACGGCCATCTTCAGCAGACTCTTCTCCGCGTAACATATGATCGACATGGGCGGCTGCCACTGTCACGTTCCACCTCTCGCGATGGACTGCCAGAAAAAGTAAAAGGGCAACAGAATCCACCCCGCCCGAGCAGGCGACGAGGATTCGTTGACCGGAAGTTAGTAATGCATGTTTTGCAATAAAATCGTATACAGACTTCTCTAACTCACTCATTTTCCGACCTCCATTTCCCTTATTCTACCCTATAACCTTTTCCCGGGAAATAAATCGATTTGTCGGTTTTATTGTCATCCACTTTGGCAAGACGTGGTCCATCTTCATGACGAGAACTGTTCGGTCGTCTGCAACTACACCAAATCGTCGCTCCATTTCAGACATAATCCGGTCCGCCAACTGCTCACAGCCAAGATGTTCGTACTTCTCCAAAATGGCATACAATGCGTCTTCCTGCTTCTCAATCGTATGCTTTGAACTGAATAGGCCATCCGTCAACATCACAACAATATCACCAGCTTTTAGCTCTTCGTTTTTCGCTTCAACAGAAAATGAAGGGAGAAACCCAACAGGCACTGACTTGCTATCGAGACGTAGAAAATCGGGTCCACGCATAATATACGTACTCATCGAGCCAGCTTTCCAAGACCAGAGCCGTCCATCCTGTAAATCAATTAACGCAAGATCCAACGTAGCATACATATCATCCAACCCGTTTAAAGACATCATGTAATGCAACGTATGCATCGCCGTTTCGGGGTCCATCTTACGATCCAAACATTCCCGCATAAGGCGGATGACTTTCCTACTTTCTCGATAAGCGTTCATATCATGTCCCATTCCGTCGGATAGTAATACCGCCGTTAAACCATCATGAATCGGAAATACCTCATATGCATCTCCTGCATGGAATGTCCCCCCTCCGGCAGTAGCGACAATGCCGTATTCCAATGTGAAACGGACAGACGAACAGAACATTAATTGCAAATGCGGAAATGGATCTTGTTGAAAAACCGACTTCTCCACTTTGAACGGTTCACGGTATACTTCCTCAAGCAATGGTAAAATGAGTCTCTCCGCCACTGTCATATCCGTTTCAAAGTCTGACCGCTTCTCCGGTATAGAACAAACAATCCGATAGGCCCCTCTCTCATCTGACAAGATGTCAATTTGATAATATTCAATCCCTTGAGCTTGCATATGCTTCCCAAGTTCTTCTTCCGCGCGATGGTTGACCGTCAGCTCCCCTTTAATATCTTTCATGATTTTCTCTAAATGATTGCTCATATCACGTAATTGCAATGCCAACATTTTCCGGCCGTGCTGTAACTGCCCCATAAGCAAGTGGTTTGTAGCCTGCTCCTCAAGCTCGGTAATCAAACCTGAAAAGCGGATACATTTATATTTAATCTTCTCTTCCACACGATGACGTGCCGCTTTCTTGGTGGCTGAGTACGTTGACTCCCACTCATAGAGAAGCCTCGACATTCCTGCTTCATTGTCCTCCCAACATTTCGAATAACGGAAACACGATTGACAAATGGACGGTATTTCTTGAGCTGCAAGTGTATCATCCGATTCAAATCGATCATTCACAAGTGTCGACATGAACTCTGCAAACTGCTGAAAGTCAGATAACTGCTCGTCCAATCGGTCAGTCAACCACTTTTGACGCTTCACAGAAATATCCGGCTGATCAGGCTTCATCACAAGACCAATTGGCTCCACTTTCTTTGTTGGGATAAAGAAAAAAACGAACGTCGCTAACCCAATTGTCGCAAAATGAGAAATATCCAACGGTAACGTCAAGTCATATAGAAGGAAAAAGACAGACACTGCATACCCCCCAGTAGCAATGCCTAGCTTTCCTAATCGCCTCATCGCACCTGCAAAAAAACCGGTCATACCGTACACGGCCATCATTCCTGTGAAGGACAATTCAGCAACACCTGCAATAGCCGCAATCATCATTGCAATTGTCGTCGAAAAAGGGAGACCTCCTGCCAACGCTGCCAAAAGGATTGTCAAATGAAGGAGAAAACCTGAAATTGAAATCGGTCCAATCATTAAACTACCCATACCCGTCGTAGCCATAATGCCAACAATACAAACGGCCCCTAATCGCTCAGGCGTCCACTGTCCATATAAAATACGCTCCCGATGCGGAAATGCGACAAACAAGAAAAATGTCATGAATAATGCCAAAACAGCTTCAAACCCAATTGTCAGCTGCACATCCACCGGCGTACTTCCGCTATGCATCACAAACTGCCATAACACTTGCACAACGATAATCGCACCCGCCACCGCTAACGGAATCGACTTCCTCGTCCACGGATGCTTACTAACAACATTAAACAACAGCAACTGCAATAAATGAATAACAGCTTGTCCCACACCTAGAAGCGCTCCACCAGCCATTCCCCCAATGAACACAAACACTAAATACTTCCGAAAGCGCAACTGCGCCAACGCCCAGATTGGTAAGAAAAACGGCACCGCCGCATCAAACAACACCGCTTGCGACAAGAAAAACGATCCAAGCAAGAAAAAAGTAGCCATCAACACATACGTCTTCCGCTTCCCCGCCACTTCCAACGCATGACGAATCTGCTGGCCCATAGGCCTCTCCATATTGCCAATCATCTTCATCTCCACATTCCCCCTATGTCTACTTGTCCACGAGTATACATAAGTCAACGTAAAGAATTTGTCTCTTCCTGACAACTCACTCACAAAATCTTTCGACTCATTCCGAAGTCTTTCTTTTTTTAAAACAGTAGTTGACAGACCACGTCGAGCCATGTAATATGATTATTGTCGTTCAGAAAAAGTGGCCAAGCCCTTCCAAGAACAACACGGCGGCGTAGCTCAGCTGGCTAGAGCGTACGGTTCATACCCGTAAGGTCGGGGGTTCGATCCCCTCTGCCGCCATTATAGAAATGCGGAAACGGCCGTTTAGGCCCGACAGGCATAAGACAACCCGGCGTGTGGCGCTTTTTGCCACTTAGCCGGGTTTCCTTATGACCCGAGGGACTGGCCGTTGCAGCTAGACATTAGAAAAGCGAAGAGCGTCGTTTAGCCTCGACAGGTGCTGGCCGACTAAGTGCGCCACGTCCTGTGGCAACGTCGGCACTAGTACATCCTGTACGTCGGAAGCCTGAGGCTAAAGGCGCTCTTTGCCTTTAACCTCAGGCTGAAGCATCCCGAGGGACTGGCCGTTGCAGCTGGACACTAGAAAAGCGGAAACTGCGACCTGAAACAATTAGGTCGCAGTTTTTTTTAATATGTAACTCTATCATTCCACTGTTATAAGGTCTTTAATTTGTCAAGATCCATTTGGCGCGATTTAATTTCCTATGGATTACCGTGATTGCCCGCGAAACAAAATTCAAACTCCTCATATTCGCTTCAAACCCGGCATATTCAAACGAAACAACGCATACTTACTCGAAACGCGGCATAATCCCTCCGATTTCCGCATACCCCCTCCAAACACAGCATATTCTCCCATAACGCCGCATTTCGAACTGCACATTCCACCGTGATAAGATCGTTAATTTGCCAAAACCCATTTGGCGCGATTTAATTTCCTATGGATTACCCTGATTGCCCACGAAACAAAATTCAAACTCCGCATATTCGCTTCAAACGGCGCATATCCCAATCAAAACACCGCATACTTACTCGAAACGCGGCATAATCCCTCCGATTTCCGCATACCCCCTCCAAACACAGCATTCTCTCCGAAAACGCCGCATTTCGAACTGCACATTCCCCTGTTAGTAAGATCTTTAATTTGCCAAAACCCATTTGGCGCGATTTAATTTCCTATGGATTACCGTGATTGCCCGCGAAACAAAATTCAAACTCCGCATATTCGCTTCAAACCCGGCATATCCAATCAAAACACCGCATACTTAATCGAAACGCGGCATAATCCCACCGATTTCCGCATAACCCCTCCAAACACAGCATATTCTCCGAAAACGCCGCATTTCGAACTGCACACTCCACTGTTATCAAGATCGTTAATTTGCCAAAACCCATTTGGCGCGATTTAATTTCCTATGGATTACCCTGATTGCCCACGAAACAAAATTCAAACTCCGCATATTCGCTTCAAACGCGGCATATCCAATCGAAACAACGCATACTTACTCGAAACGCGGCATAATCCCACCGATTTCCGCATAACCCCTCCAAACACAGCATACTCTCCCAAAACGCCGCATTTCGAATATAACAATCAACACCTCTAGTATTTTCTAAGCTTCTATAGACTCGCGCCATTAGCTAGTTCGCATGACTGTATCAAAAAGATTGTTTAACAGTAAGCTATCACCAGAAAAAGATTACAGAGATTTCCAGGTATATGCTGTTTTAGATAGAAGTATGCGGCGCTCTCCAGCTAAATGCTGCAATTTACAAAAGTATGCGCCGATCTGCCGAAGTATGCTCCGTTACACAGAAATATGCCGCATTCTCCCGGTATATGCCGTGATCAGTCAAAGTATCCTTGGTCAACAAAGCGCTTCATGTACAAACGCCCTCTATTCCGTTTTCAATCAGAAGTTCCTAACGTTTCTTTCAAACAATTCCGCTCTAGTCGACGCAAAAAAGCGATCCACCATCTAGAAAGATGTCGGATCGCTTTACATAGTCATAGATTATACATTTTCACTAATTGAAACAGCCAGCAAGTTATCCTCTTCTTGCGCCACGGCCACCGCGTTTAGATTCTGTTGCTCTTTTTAATGAAGTCAGGCGTTCTTCACTGTCTTTCATGAATTTAGCCATTTTTTGCTCAAAATTCTCGGGACGCTCAGTGTGGCTCGGACGGCCACCACCATGACGAGGACGTTGAGGGCGTTGAGGGCGCTCAGCTTCTGGTTTCGCTTTTCTGATCGATAACCCGATTTTACCATCTGTGCCGACATTCATCACTTTCACTTCAACCATGTCGCCAACTTTTAGGTGGTCGTTAATATCTTTAACATAATTGTCCGCCACTTCACTAATATGGACCAGACCAGTTGAACCGCTCGGTAGTTCGACGAACGCACCGAAATTTGTGATCCCTGTAACTTTACCCTGTAACTTGCTGCCTACTTCAATTGACATAAAAAAATTGCTCCTCCTTAAGATTTAAACGACTTCATACAGAAGCCTTTTTACCATATCACGAGTCCTGCAAAAAGCAGAATCCTTACTTTCATTATAGCCAACAAAAAAAGAGTGTCAATAAGACTACTCTTTTCCGTCATCTTTTTCGTCGTTTTTCTTCTTTTTTTCAGGTAATGAAAAGATGATTTCATTTTTATCAGATAAAAAATACTCTTTACGAGCTAGCTTTGCAATATACTCTTCGTCATCGAGTTTAACAAGTTGTCGTTTAAGAAGCGCTTGTTCATCTTTCACTTCTTCCAACTTTGCTAACGTCTCCACTTTTTCCTGTTCCTTCTTTTCCAACGTCTGCTGTTGCTGGATGTACATATTCGTTAAGCCACCAAATACGACAAATGCAACTAACGCATAAAGAAACATTTTTTTACGGAGCCGCTTCTTTTGCTTGTTTCTCCACATTTCTTTCTTTTGCAACGAGCGGACATATTCAGTTTCAATTGATGCAACGGTCGTGGATGATTTCCTTTTCCTTTGCTCCATGTCTACACTCCCTCTCATTACAGCTTGACTTTGCGATAAGTCTATTAATTATACACTATTCATCGCGAGTTTGAAAGAGGGAGCTATAGACCTTTTTATAAACATAGATGAATGGCGTTGCCAGCACCATCACGATTCTGACGACCAACCTGAACAGTGCACGAATAATTCGTACAACCAAAAGGATGACGAACACGATGGGTCTGATGATAAGCATGTTGACAATACGCCCAAAAAATCGGAACGGCCGATGAAAAATTGACGCATACAGAAGCATCCCACTTACTTGAGCAAACGGATCATACATCCTCCATGCACCGTCCCGCACGACGAAAAGAACGTAAAAAGAAGCACAACCGATTAAAATCCACCCAATTACTTCAATGAGCACCGAATACTTACGAATCATCGACTTCTTCCCGACCTTGTCGATGCCCGTTCCGATCAAATCCATAATCGCTCCGGCTCCGATGCCTGTCCCAATCATTGCAAGTAAACTAAGAAACTGGACGGAGAGACTCATCCAAATAATTTATGGAGGAAATTACGTGAACCTGTCTCTTCTTCGTCGTATTGCATCGTTGCAATTGTCCCTTCTAACGTCAGAAGCCCTTTGTCTACATCCAAATGGACGATGCGCAGCTCCTCCCCCCGAATTTGCAACACCCCTTGAGATGTGCGGACAATGAATTCTTCTTGGTCGAACCGGTCAATCGTTTTTACAGATGTAAGATCCATTCGTTTTCTGTTTCGCATCGTGACGACATGGTCACCCGATGGAATTGCGTATGTTGGACTATCCGTCTGGATTTGCATACTATTCCTCCTTCGCTTGTACGTTCAATGCCATCTTATGCGTGTAATTAAAAAAACATGACAGGAAAAATCCCGTCATGCTACTCATTTCTTTTAAACTTCCCGTTAAACGATTAAATCGTGCGTATATCCTGAAAAATACAGGACCAATCCAATAACCGATAAACCAAACCCAATGTAAAATGGCCATGGGTTATCTTCCTTCTCCTTGTCAAACGTCCGGTATGTAAGCATACAAAAAACGAGTGAAAGTACCGGTATGAACCCATAAGCTGGACCAAATGTAAAGGACACGCCACCTAGCACCATGGCGAGCAAGCCATAGGGATTCTGCTTTGGAAGACTCTCCAAATACGCTTTATCCGTTTCGCTCATTTCCTCATCCGTACGCATCCATCCTTTTAACTTCTGCCTACACCTGTTCAATCGTCTTGAAGTTGCCAAATCCTTCATGACGACCCATTACTCCTCATCGTCAATGAACTCCGGCTCCACCTTTTCGAGCTTTTCTTCCTTCAAAATCGTATACATCATCGCTGAGTCTTCTTTCTTCGTCGACTCCTTCAATGCCTCGACCTTCGCAGTAACAATCTTTTGACCAAATCGGATCGCCAATTCGTCCCCCGGTTTTACGACCGATGACGCTTTTGACACTTTACCGTTAATGGTAATCCGGCCTTGATCGGCTACTTGTTTTGCCAATGTACGTCTTTTGATTAACCGTGACACTTTTAAAAATTTATCTAATCTCATTTCTTTTCCCTTCCCTTCGCTTGTTGCCAATAATCTTCTAATTCATCGAGCGTATAAGCAGAAAACTCGCCCTTTCCTTCCTTCACGCTTTGCTCGACAAACGAGAAACGGCGCTTGAATTTCGCATTCGCATGCGCCATCGCTTCCTCTGGCGACAATTTTAAAAACCTCGACAAATTGACGAGCGTAAAGAGCACATCCCCTAACTCATCCGTCTGGCTCTCTTTCGTTCCATTCTCCACTTCGTCCTTAAATTCCTGCCACTCTTCCTCAAATTTCTCAAAAGCCCCTTCAATACTCGGCCAATCGAACCCGACTTTGGCGGCCTCTTTTTGATAATTAAAGGAAGTAAGCAACGACGAACTATGGCGTGTCTGCCCATCCAGTAGCGAATCGACTTGTGGCTTCTCTGTTTGCTTAATCTCCTGCCAATTCTTCAACACTTCATCCGAATTGTCCACGCCCAGATCTCCGAACACATGCGGATGGCGACGAATCATCTTCTCACCAATCGACTGCAACACATCTTCCATCGCAAAGAACCCGTCATCCTCGCCAATTTGCGCATGTAAAAACACTTGTAGCAGGACATCCCCTAGCTCCTCGATGATGCCTTCATCGTCCTGCTGATCAATCGCTTCCAGCAACTCATGCGCTTCCTCTATTAAATAGCGCTTCAACGATTCGTGCGTCTGTTCACGATCCCAAGGACAGCCATCCGGCGCACGCAGCGCTGCGATAATCTCACGGAACGTCGACCATTCCTTTAGTCGTCCGTCACGCTCTGCGACAGGTGGCACATACACAGTCGTCAAATTATCAATACTCGCTTCACGGTCCAGCTCAAATAGCGGCACCGTCCGCAACTTTTCCTTCGAAGAACCCGCAGCAGTCACAATCGTTACGGGATGATCGAACGCATACTTCTCCATCAGCGACAGCTTCACCTCTGAAGCGACAAATGCATCATACACTTGTCCAATCAGCACATGTTGCGTCATCTTCACATCGTCACGCTTCAAGTCCGTACCGTCCAACAATTGAAACCCTTCAATTGGGTCAATTCGCAAAGCCCCAAAAATCGGGTCAAGAAAGCTGTTGCCGCCTGCAATTTCAAGTTGCACTAGTCCCTCCCGTTCTTTCTCAATCAACAACTGCACCGTACGTTCCGCAACAAGCGGATGCCCCGGCACAGCATACATAACGGGTTGCTCCTTCGCTAACGCAACTAACCGTTCCGTAATTTCTTCGTACACTTGCTCAAAAGCGTCATTTTTTTCGTAAATCGCGTCAAAGCTTTCGATTTGTAAGCCTTCCGCCCGCAGTTCATTAATAACAGGATGCTGATCTGTCCTTACAAATACTCGCTCCGCCGCTTTCAGCTTGCGATACGTTCCAATGGATAGCTGGTCTAAGTCACCTGCACCAAGCCCAATAATCGTTAATAGATTCATATAGTCACCTTCTATGTTTAGTCAGCATTAATTGCACACGTGCTAATCTTTTTCCGAACGGCAGTAAATACCATTCCTTTTCAGCCATTATACGCGATTTCATGACAATCAACAGGAATACGGCTGCACCTAAAATGACTGCTGTTAACGCGCTTACTGTCGCACCAATCCGGGATGATAATTGATCGAAGAAAACCTCGTCCGCTACAAATAACCACGGAATAATAATTGCTAGCATCCCAATCGTTGAAACCAATAGCCATCCATAAAAACGAAGCGGTGCAAGCTTTACAGGTAAGACTCTTCTAAAATAAAACAGCAGTCCACAAGCAATTACCGCAAAGCCGATATTCCCTGCAATCGCAGCACCCGTCACGTTTAAAACGGGGATCAATAATTGGTTCGCTACAATCTTTACTACTA
The DNA here is from genome assembly GCF_033253735.1 of Sporosarcina saromensis. Taxonomy (NCBI): domain Bacteria; kingdom Bacillati; phylum Bacillota; class Bacilli; order Caryophanales; family Caryophanaceae; genus Sporosarcina; species Sporosarcina saromensis. The sequence continues at coordinate 23,451 of NZ_JAUBDI010000020.1, forward strand.
GTCCCACGATGAGCAGTAACGTAGGAACCTTCACTTTCCCCGCACCTTGCAACATCGCCGTTAGCGGCAATATTAGCGACAACCAAAAAATTTGCAAAGAGAAAATCATTAGCGTACCCGACCCATCGCGCGTTTCGAAAAGCATTTCATTCACATACGGCAAGACGAGCGCAAGCCCCACAGCCGCCGCCCAGCCGAATAAAAACGCCGTCCGGAATGTGAGCGAGATGAACGGTTCTGCACCTCGCCCCTCTTTTTTCGCCGCATGATGGGCAATAAGCGGTACAATCGCTAACGCCAACGTGGAGGCGATTAAAATCCCCATTTGCACAAGCGGCTGTCCACGGTCATATACGCCTTTCATTTCCATAGCCGTATCTGATGCAAACCCGTTCGCCAGTAAGGTATTATACACCGTAAACGAATCTGCCATTTGGAACAGCAATAGAATGAGCGAGCTAGCACTGACACTTAAGCTCACGTACGTTAATTCCTTCACGACACGCCACGTATTTATCTTCACTGCTGGTCCCTTAAAGGCGTTTCGGTAATAGAGAGCAAGTATGACAACACCCGCCGCCTGCCCAATGACCGCGCCCCACATCGCAACTTCACCTGCTGTATACAATGAAGCGCCTGCACGGACTGCGAACCATGTCCCCATTAATATAATCGCTACGCGAAGCGCCTGCTCTCCAACATTTGAGACGGCAACCGGCGTCATATACCCTTCCGATTGGAATGCACCTTTTAATACAGCAAGCATTGGCATGACGAGCACAATATATGCGCCTGCACGAAGCAAGGAAACAAGTTCAGGGTCCCCCATTGCATGCGCAAAAGTTGGTGCGAACACCATTAGTACTATAAAAAATGATACCGATAAGACGGATAAATACATAAAGGCAATTCGTTTTACCGCTTTTGATTCACCAAGACTCGTACTTCCCGCCAGCAGCTTCGAAACCGCCACTGCAAAGCCGTACGACGTCCAGACAATGAATATTCCGATGAAAGGATACACTTGCTGATAGATATAGAAGCCTTTATCGCCTACCAGATTTTGAAATGGAATCCGGTATACCGCGGCAAGCAACTTCACGATAATTGCCGAGATCGTCAAGATCGATGCGCCTTTCATGAACGTTTTCATATTCCAATCCGTAGTAGCCATCACTGCGCCTCTTTCGATAGATAATAAGTATTCTCTAGTATACCATCAACAGAAAACAGCCACACCCCCGTTCACAAAACGGAAGCGTGGCTGTTTCATTTCATTTATCCGATACATGAAAGCTGTCTTTCAGTGATCCTCCAACTGTAAAAGCACCTTTATGAACTGTTTGAAGTCGTTAACATGTTTATTTAAAATCGACTCTAAAATATCGAGTTCAAGAGCTTGATAATCATGAACAGCGATGTTGCGGAAACCAACCATATTCATTAATGTTTTTGCAAGATCCGCTTCAATTATAGCTGCTTCTTGTAAAAGCTTAAATGCTTCACGACTTGTTTTTGGAACGCCTAATTTACGCCTGCCCACTACATGCATAGCGAGGTCAATACTTGCTTCACAAGCACGCTGTATATTTAACACGATACTGTCTTGTTTCGTAAAGTCCGTTAAATTTTCAGGATTCCCTTCATACACCTCATGAATACGGATCAGACAGCGCTCAATCGTTGTTATTTTGTTTAAGATGACATCATTCATCCCCAAATACACTTCCCCTCGCCTGAATGTCATTAATAATAGCTGCTCGTTGCTCGTTTAAAGTTGCATACATGCTATAAGCTCGCATTCTTTGACGGATGTATTCATTTTCATCCTCTATATAGATTGGGATGCCATGGGCAAAAATTTGCATCGTGAAAACTGTATCGATATTTCTAATATCAACTAAATCTACTTCTCGCCCACCTATTAAGGCAAGCTCATTGGATAGCAAAAAACGATCATAAGATGATAGTTGCTTGCTGCTGAAATAAGCAAGATCGATATCACTCTCTTCGCGTACCGTGTCTTTTGCAAAAGAGCCAAAAAGGATAATAAAAGCTGGATTGACTTCTTGCTTAACCTTTTCAATGAGTTGTACCATTATTTCATTCGTAAGCATACATATCACCGCCTTATCAACAGTATAAGCATTTTTGGGAAAAACTGCACATCAATATAGTCTTGTCTACCTTATTAAGAACTTCTCTCATCTTTCATGAGCCAAACGGGGCAATAAAACAGCTTTCATCCAATGTATCGATACGTATGAAGTCGTTTGTATGAAAAATATGCAAAGTAGCTAAATGTAAATTGAGATCTATCAAAAGTAATAAAAGATTGATGATTTTACAAAACGAAAAGTTCCTAATTTGAAAACAGCCACACGCCCCGTTTACAAAACGGACGTATGGCTGTTTCATTTCATTTTCCTGAGTAAATAAAGCAAATACGGCGTACCAATCAACGCTACGACCAGTCCACTCGGGATATCTTTTGGCGCAATCAGTATGCGGCCAACGAAATCCGCCGTGACAAGCAACAAACCGCCCAATAAGCCCGAAACAACCAGTAATGGTAAATGGCGGAAACCTACGAGTCTACGTGCGATATGCGGCGCTACAAGTCCTACGAATCCGATTGTCCCGACAATCGCAACACCGGCTGTACTAATTGCCACCCCGACGACCAATGCCCAGACACGTGTCGATTTGACAGATAGACCGAGTCCTGCAGCTACGTCATCACCGAATGTCAATGTATCCAAACTTCGTGTCAAATAGATGGCCGGGCCGAGAAGAAGAGCGACCATCACTAAGGCGAGCTGTACATCGTCCCACCCTTTTCCGTATGTGCTACCGGACAACCAGACGAGTGCAGCGGCAACGGCTAACTTCGCTTTGACGACAAACACCTGTGTAGCGGCTGAGCCGAATGCAGAAATTGCTATCCCCATCAAGGCGACAAGCATCGGCTGAAAGTTATTTTTCCAAGACGTCGTTAAAATGATGACTAGGGCAATTGAAGCGCCTACTACCGCGCCAAGCGGCATATACTGAACAGGGATTGCCGGGAAGACGACTAGTAACAACATCGCTCCAGCGCCACCCATCGACGTGACACCTAACACACTAGCGTCCGCCAACGGATTCCGTAAGACGCCTTGCAATAAAACCCCGGCTAACGCAAGCATGACCCCTACAATGAAAGCTGTCAGCACACGCGGCACGCGGAAGTTCCAAATGACCGGTTTCATCCAGTCCATCGACCATACCGAACCGTTAAATGATAACGCCATCGTCAACACAGCAACAATTAAAGCGGCAATGATTACAATGACAATCGGCAGTTTCACCGGCTTCAGCGTACCGCCCATTTGGCGATCGCCTTTCGTATGCGTTTTAGCCGTCTTCCATGCCAAATACAATAACCAAGGGCCACCGACTAAAGCCGTCATCGCTCCGACCGGTACTTCTTGACCTGGTTGGATCAGTCTGCCTAACACATCTGCTCCGATTAGCATTACACTGCCCCAAAGGAACGATTGAAGGAAAATGTGCAAATGTCCTCTAATACCAAGCATGCGCACAATATGCGGCGCCATTAAACCAATGAAGCCGATTGGTCCAACAACGCTGACAGTTGTCGCTGCAAGAAGAATGGCAGCAGCCCACGCCAGCAATTTTACAACTGGTACATTTTGTCCAAGGGAAGATGCGACATCTTCACCTAATGACAGAATGTCCATCGGTTTTGCCAATGCGAGCGTCATAAGGAACAGAACAACGATCATCGGACCTGCGAACGATACGCCGTTCCAGTTCAATTGCACAAGAGTGCCTGAACCCCATAAAAAGAGTCCGTTCGTTTGATTTTCAAATAACAGCTGTAACGAGCCGGTCATCGATGCGAACAATAACGAGATAATCATTCCCGTCAACGCGACGCGGACCGGTTCCATCTGTTTCCCCGCAAGTGTGACGACAAGTACTGATGAAAGAACTGCACCTGCCAATGCAACGAGGAATGGAAAGTTTCCAAGTACTGACGGAAAAAAAATCATCGAAACGACAACAAAAAAGTATGCACCCGCGTTAATCCCAAGTGTACTCGCAGATGCTAAAGGGTTATTCGTCAACGTTTGCAATACTGCACCTGCAACAGCAAGTGCACCACCTGCTAAAATCCCGATGACTAACCGTGGAAGTCGGAGAGAGAGAACGATATCCTGAATACGTCCCTCTACCCATACCTCTTTTACTAACTGTGAAACGGTATAATCCGCCTGGCCTTGCGTCAAATGAATAAAGGATAAAACGACCAACAGGAAAAGACCGCTGATCCAAACGAACAACGATCTTTTCCCTGACGTATTGCTAGCCATTATTTGTTGACCATCGTATCAACAATTCGATTCAGCATTGTTTCAGCTGAAAGTGGTCCTCCATACAACCAAGTGTCCCCACCTAGGTCAAATAGTCGATCTTCTTTCACGAAGTTCAAGTTTTTCCAAACTGCATTGTCTTTTAATTGGTTCTTATACACATTATCTGCATCTTGAACTGTATAAAGATAGTTAGCATCTTCATATTTCGTCAATCCTTCAACGTTGAACGTACTAGAACCGAACACTTCAAACTGATCGGGTACATGAACGTTTTTCAAACCGATTTTTTCAAGAATTTGAGAAGCCATTGAGTTTGGTGTGAATACCCGAATTTCCGGAGCTTGAGGACCTGAGTAAGCAAGCGTCAGGATGAAATCCTTTGTTTTCAAATCCGCTTTCTCGATTTCAGCTTTCGCTTCTTCATATTTAGCGTCTAAATCCGCCAATACTTTTTCTGCTTCATCTGTTTTATCTACAGCTTTTGCAATTTCGTTGAACGTCGTCGTCATCTCTTGATACAAATCAATTGATTCATCCTCAGGATACGGATTGAAGATGACTGTTGGTGCAATTTTCTCCAAATCTGCAAGCATTGCATCATGACGGAAACTTACACCGATGATCAAGTCCGGCTCAAGTGCAGCAATTGCCTCTAGGTTCGGTTCTTGTCGACCACCGACATCAGCGACATCTTTACTTAACTCCGCATCGATGTTCACCCAGTTATGATATTCCTGAATATCCGCCATTCCTGTCGGCTGGATACCAAGTGCAAGCAAATCTTCCGCATATGTCCATTCAAGGACAACAACTTTTTTAGCAGGCTCATCCAATGTTACTTCACCGTTTGAACCTGTAACCGTCACACTGCTTTCAGCTTTATCGCTTCCTTTGTCTTCATTGTCAGCTTTATTTGTCGAACAGCCGACTAAAAGGATTGCACTTAAAGCCATTAGTAAAAACGTCTTCATATATTTATTCATACTTCATTCCTCCATGCTGATAATCATTATCAATTAGTAGTGTAAGCTGTAAGCAAGTCGTTTGTAAAGTGTTTTTACAAATTAATGATATTCATTCTCAATTAAACGAAAATATGGTATGCTAGTAAGTACTTACGTTGTCATTTCTTTGGATTATCAATGAAACGGAGGCATGTTTCATGCACCCTACGATAAATACGAAAAACCTTTCCATCGGCTATCAGGATCATTTGCTGTTTGAGAATTTGAATTTAACAATCCCTAAAGGGGAAATTACGGTCTTCGTCGGAAGCAACGGTTGTGGGAAGTCCACATTGCTTCGTTCGATTGCCCGGTTATTAAAGCCTTCCGATGGATCCGTTTTACTCGAAGGAAAAGATATTCATTCGATGTCTTCACGCAATGTTGCGAAGAAGATGGGTATCCTTCCTCAAGGCCCTGTATCACCTGAAGGATTGACGGTCCACGATCTCGTGAAGCAAGGTCGCTATCCGCATCAGTCATGGCTTTCCCGTTGGACAGAAGAAGATACGAAGAAGGTCGAAGCGGCGATGGAAGCAACAAAAATCAGCAATTTGCGCGATCAAGCCATTGATACATTATCGGGGGGCCAACGTCAACGTGCTTGGATTGCGATGACACTGGCACAAGATACCGACATCATTTTATTGGACGAACCGACGACGTATCTCGACATGACCCATCAAATTGAGATTTTGGATTTACTGTTCGAATTAAATGAGCAAAAGAACCGGACAATCGTTATGGTGCTGCACGACTTGAACTTGGCATCACGCTATGCACACAATATTGTCGCCATTAAAGACGGCGCGATTTTTGCGCAAGGAAGACCGGAAGATATCATTACCTGCGACCTTGTCCGTTCGGTATTCGGTATGGAGTGCCAAGTTTCGACGGATCCCCTATTCGGAACACCGCATTGTGTGCCATTTGGTCGCGGGCGTTGCATCGTGCCCGCCTTAAGGAGTCATACAGGTGCCTGAGTTGAATGCTGAACAACTAGCCGCATTGGAACGTTTTAATGTATCCATAAGTGATCAGCCAATGGGCCTTATGAAAGTTGAGGATCTATTAACGCATGCAGGGAGTTCGCAAATAATACATTTGATTCAAACACAAATGGGTGCCCCTACAGATGCTGTGGCGCTATCCATTTTTATGCGTAGATACGGTTTCTTCATAGCGGCTCACCTGCATATGCTTAGCAATTTTAACTTGCGATGGACGGGAAGATTAGAGGATATTGCAGTCGAAGTAGGTGAAGGGAACCTATCATTCTCCATCCCTTCCGAACCATTTAGGACGGTACAAGAACGCGAAAACGATATCCGTTTCCTTCTTGAACAGTATGGACATCCGGTCGTGAACTATTTAAGCAAGCGCGCACCTATTTCAAAATTGATTCTTTGGGAAAACATCTGGGGCTACGTCATTTGGATGTACTCGATGCTACTCCAGGAAAATTGTCCATCCGCCCAAGATGATTTGGACATTTTGTTACATGACGCAACTTGGACACCTCAACTACGGCGCTCGCCTTTCAAGCAATTTTTACAAAACGAGCCCGTTCTTGAAGCCATGACGAATTATAAACGGACGACTTGTTGCTTGTATAAGGAATTGCCAAATACCGAGAAATGCCCGTATTGTCCGTTGAATAAAAAATAAAACAGCCCACGAATCAATCAGTATGTGTGGGCTGTTTTTTATTGTTTCTTTTACATGATCTTTTCAAAAAAGGAGAGCGTTAGGTGCACGACACGGAGAGCGTACCTATTGGAGCGCAGAGGTCTAGTTTCAGTTATGGTCTCACCATTATTCTAATCAGTAGAACTTGCTTATGTTATTCACCGTATGAAAACATTTCTTCCCCTATTATCTCCAAATGCTCAAATTGATGCGATTTAATCACGTCTTCTCGTCCATACACATTTCCGCGTTGGTATATGCCTCCATCTAATACATAGACCTCCACAGTTTCATTTAATGGATCTACAATCCAATACTCTGGAACTCCGAATTTTTGATATGCATTGTATTTTTGAATTCTATCATTCCTACTTGTAGACGGTGATAACACCTCTACAATAAGTTCAGGAGCACCTTGGCACCCAAATTTATCGAGCTGATTTTTATTGCATATAATTGAAAGATCTGGTTCAAATACATTATCTGCATTGTCATAATCATCTATTTCAGAAAAACGTACTGTGAACGGAGAGGGAAAGACTCGGCATTTATCACCTTTGAAATACATCCCAAACGCTATCGTCAAAAAAGAGACAACGCCTTGGTGTTTCGTCGTTGGCGATGCAAGCAATACAGGAACGCCATCAAAAATTTCATATCGACTGCCCTCATCCCACGACAAGAAGTCTTGAAAAGTATAATGCTTATTTTCATTCCTTTGAATGCTCATCATATCCTATCCTTTCTACCAGTATTATTTTTTAAAGCTGGAGACACTGTATTCATCAGTACCGTTTTAGTTATTTGTAGTATAGCATGAGAGCTGGTTTAGCGGAAAACAAAATAGTCATAATAGTACGAAGGTTGAATGGTGGTTTAACGTATATGAGTTGAACTTTCAATGCATCTTTACTAGGTTTTTATCTTAAAAAATAAACCACACCGAAAGAGAAAACGCCATTTTCGTTAGATAAATGATTTTCTAGATTACGAAGAAAAGTAATGTATTACATAAAAACAGCCCACCCACCCCGATGCTTCCCGGTGCGTGCAGGCTGTCTTTTATTGTTCCATCTGTTTCGCCAAAAAGTGTGCGGCGGTTTCTGCTGCTTTTTGTTCAGCTTCTCCAATAAAGTGGACTTTAGATAGCAAGTAGACTGCACCGATTGTGTCTCCTCCAGCTACAATCGGAGCGACACAGTAGGATTTCACTTGCTCGACTTGACCGGGCACCCATTCCACTGCTTTTTCTAGTTTTTCCGTGACGATTGTTCGGCCCGATAAAATTTCTTCCACATCCGGAGCTAATTGTCGGTTTAAATAATCCTTTTTTGATAACCCGGATACGGCGATCATCTCATCTCTATCGCTGATGAGTGCGGGTGTTCCAAGTGTTTCGTAAAGTGTTTCTGCGTATTCTCTCGCAAATTGACCGAGTTCGGATATTGGGGAGTACTTTTTAAGAATGACCTCTCCATCCCTGTCGGTAAAGATTTCAAGCGGGTCTCCTTCGCGGATACGGAGGGTCCTTCGAATTTCTTTTGGAATGACCACTCTGCCTAAATCATCAATTCTGCGCACGATCCCTGTTGCTTTCATGCATGATGCCTCACTTTCCCAGTAATTGAATACCGTTTTCCGTTCGAATATAGTATGCATCATGTTTGGACATTTTATGCAACAGAACCTTTAGACGGAACTTGTGCCGCTTGTTTCTTTTAGGGACGCTTGCAAGATCCGCATCATTTCTTCCAACACATCGAAATCTGTTTGCTTTCCAGTAAACCGTTCATCTACCGTCAAGATCAGTCGGCCGTCTTCCATTGTAAAACCGACTGCTTTGCCAAAGCGCATGGAATCCGCGACAATTTTCGCACCATCCGTTTGAGCGGTACCTTCTTTAGAGAGTCGGATTTCAATTATAGAACGTTGCTTTTTGATGGATTCGACGCCTGCCATACGGCCCCACGCCTTTATTCTTCCGATACGTAACAGCAAATCCGCTTCAAGTGGCAGATCTCCGAAACGGTCTGTCATTTCATCGACGAGTTCACTGTAATCCGCTTCGTTTTCAATTGCTTTTACCCGTTTATACATCTGGATTTTTTGGAAACCATCCTTAATATACGTATCCGGCAAGTACGCGTTGATGGGCAATGAAATTTCAACATCCGGAATGTCGGCTTTCACAACGCCTGTCTGTTTCTCTTCAATTGCCTCTTGCAACATTTGCGAATACAAGTCAAATCCAACCGAATCAATGAAGCCATGCTGTTGAGATCCAAGCAAGTTTCCTGCACCACGGATCGATAAATCACGCATTGCAATTTTAAAGCCTGATCCAAGTTCCGTAAATTCCTTAATGGCTTGTAAACGACTTTCCGCCACTTCTGTCAGCACTTTATCCCGTTGGTACAAAAAGTAGCTATACGCAACACGATTCGAACGTCCGACGCGCCCGCGCAGCTGATACAACTGTGACAAGCCCATACGATCTGCATCGTGCACAATGAGCGTGTTGACATTCGGTATATCAATACCCGTTTCAATAATTGTCGTCGTCACAAGGACATCATACTCACCTTCAAGGAAGCTGAGAATGACCGCTTCAAGTGCAGATTCACCCATCTGCCCATGTGCAAAGGCAACGCGTGCTTCAGGTACAAGTTGTTTAATCTCATCAACTTTGCGCGTAATGTCTTCGACTCGATTGTAGAGATAAAACACTTGACCGCCACGTCCCATCTCTCGCTCAATCGCTTCACGCACTAATCCAAAATTGTGCTCCATGACATACGTTTGCACCGGAAAGCGGTTTGCAGGTGGTGTCTCGATGACAGATAGATCCCGAACACCCAACATCGACATATGAAGCGTGCGTGGAATCGGTGTTGCAGTCAAGGTTAGAACATCGACATTTGTTTTCAATTGTTTCAACTTCTCTTTATGGGTCACACCGAATCGTTGCTCTTCATCGACAATTAACAGACCGAGGTCTTTATAAACAACATCTTTGGATAGCAGGCGATGTGTGCCAACGACCACATCAATTGTACCTGCCTTTAAGCCTTTCAATGTTTCTGTCTGCTGTTTTTTTGTACGGAAACGGTTCAACAAAGACACTTCTACAGGAAAGCCTGCAAAACGTTCTTTCATCGTCTCGTAATGTTGCTGGGCTAAAATAGTAGTCGGAACGAGGAATGCGACTTGTTTACCGTCTGAAACAGCCTTGAAAGCTGATCGGATCGCCACTTCGGTTTTCCCATATCCAACATCTCCGCAAAGAAGACGATCCATTGGGCGTTCCCTTTCCATATCCCGCTTCACTTCCATGATTGAACGAAGTTGATCTTCCGTTTCATCATACGGAAAAGCATTTTCAAAGGAGCGTTGTAGATCATCATCTGGAGAGAACGCATAGCCTTTTTCCGCCTCGCGCTTGGCGTATAACTTAATGAGATCATCCGCGATATCTTTGACAGCAGACGATACTTTGTTTTTCGTCTTCTTCCATTCGGCGCCGCCAAGTTTATGCAATTTCGGTTCTTTCTCACCTGAAGCAACATATTTCTGAATCAAATCAATCTGATCAGCAGGGACAAACAGTTTATCTTCCCCACGATAACGGATATCGAGGTAGTCTTTGTGCACCCCATTTACTTCAAGCGTCACGACACCATAATATTTCCCGATTCCGTGATGGACGTGAACGATATTGTCTCCAGGTTTTATCTCTGAATAGCTCTTTATGCGCTCCGCATTCGTCATCTTTTGCGGACGAGCTTTTCGTTTCGGCTTCCCTTTGAACAACTCTGCGTCTGTAATGACCGCTACTCGCTGGAATGGAAGTTCAAATCCGCCGGACAGGTCACCACTAATAATAGATAGAACGCCCTCATCCGATGGTTTGCCATTAACAGTAGCCTCCATCTCGTAATCTCCCAAGATGGATTGGACTTCTTGGATGCGCTCTTCTCCATCCACTACAACGAATATGTTGTATTTCCCTTGTTTCCATCGTTCCATTTCATTTTTCAATAAATGCATCTGCCCGTGGAATTCTTGCATCGGCTTACAGGAAAACGATACGGTCTTTTTTAGAACGATTCCCGGTACATTACGGACAAATAAAGATAAATAACTTTTTGGTTGCTCAAGCATCTTATGCATTTCATCAAACGAGAACGAAATTTTTGCATCATGAACGATCCTGCCATCCTCAAGAAGTGTCAAAAACCACTCCTTCTCTTCATTTTCCATTGCTGAAGCAACTTCTACAATCCGGCCAATTTCATCGAACAAAACAAGTCCATCTGCTGGAAAATAGTCCCCTAAATAGGACGGAACCCGTTCTAAAAACGAAACGTATTTCATCATCCCTTCTGGAATGATACCTGTTTTCAACAAATCGATGTCGCGGGAGATGTTTTCTGTTAATGATTCTTTGGCATGGTCGTTTTTCATCCGTTTCAAGCTCGTTCGCAACGCTTCTTCTAAGTTGGTTGCTATTTGCAGTAAATGAGTCGCATCCCACACGTGCTCTGTAACCGGCAGAATGGTTACTGTGTCCAATTTGTCAGTGGACCGCTGATCATCCGCAGAAAATGTACGAATGGAATCGACGTCCGTATCAAACAGTTCAATGCGGACAGGTTGGTCCATCGTCAACGGAAATATATCTAAAATTCCGCCTCGAAGTGCAAAATCACCAGGTGCCGTCACCATATCTTGACGGGCATACCCCATTTGAATAAGCTTTTGCACCCATTCCTCCACATCGATGGCGTCATCCACTTTTGTCGTGAGCGAATGTGAGAGCCACTGTTCTTTCGCTGGAAGAAGTTTTTTCATCCCTGCGACGGGTGTAATGTAAACGCCTTTTCCAACACGTGCCATATGATTGAGCGTGTCAATCCGGCTAGCTCGTAGCTCATAGCTCGATACAGAAAAATCAGCAGCTACCAATTCCTCTGCTGGATACAAATGCACGAGCGACTCGCCGAGCATTTTCACTAAATCTTCGTATGTACGTTGAGCTTGCAACATATTTGCAGTAATGAGAAGGATCGGTTTGTCCGTACTCTCGTAGGCAGCCTTAAAAAAGACCGCTTTTGCACCGCCTGTGAGTCCTGCCAGCAGTTGACGATCTTGTCCTGTTTGCAAGTCTTTAATGACTTTATGAATCTCTTTTTCTTGTAAAAATAAATTTATGAGCGCATCCAATGATCAATATCCTCGCTTTGCAATAGATGAATGAATTGAAGTGAAAAAAGCTTTGTGCGCCGAAAACGCCAAAGCAGCAGTTCTATTGTAGCCATTTCTTTAATGCATAGTAATCCGGGAACAGCAGAAGTGACTGTTCGCATTCCTCACAAATGCACCGAACGGTCAACGAACCATCTTGATTATATTCAATAAAATGCTCATGTCCATCATGCTCTTGTTCCGTTTGTTGCACTTGCTGAATGACTTCGCCGGCAGATGAAAACGGAATGCTACCGACTTCTGTATTACAATGTCTACATGAATAACGGATCGTCAACTTATCATCAGCCCCTTTTACACAAAGTATAGGCTAAATGATGTGTGATTATTCCTTATGCTTTATTATAGTGATTCATCACATCGAGAAATGGGCTTTTGAGCCAGTCTAGACAAGCTGATGCACTCTTTTTCACCATTTCATCCAGCAGAGGCTGTTCTTCCTTACTGAATGAAGACAAAACGTAATCTGACACTTTCATGCCACCTGTAGGGCGACCGACGCCAATACGAATGCGGTTAAATGTATCCGTTCCAAGATGGGCAATTAATGATTTCATACCATTATGGCCACCTGCACTCCCCTTTTGGCGCAACCGTAATTTCCCAGGCGCAAGGTCAAGATCATCGTAGATTACGACAATTTCATCAGGATGAATATCATAATAATCCATGAGCGGAGCTACACATTCGCCAGAGAGGTTCATGTAAGTGAGAGGCTTGACGAGCAACACTTTCCCTTCAGGACGGTGGATAATCGTATAGGCCCCGTTGAACTTTAGTTGCATAGCAGGTGCATCCATCTGCTTCGCCAGTTCATCAATTACATGAAAGCCGACATTATGACGGGTCATTTCATATTGCTTACCCGGATTCCCGAGTCCAATTATCATTTTCATAAGTTTACTCTTCCTTTGACGGTCTTGATATTCCATACACTACTCAATGCTTTTCAATACAATGTTAAAAAGGGCGCACGGATGAAAACGTGCGCTCCTTAGCTTCTGTGTATTACTCTTTGTCTTGATCGCCAACGACTTCCGGTTCTGCATCAGGTGCTGCTCCATCGGCATCCAGCTCGTCCAACTCTGCTTCCGTTCGTGGCGCAGAAATTAAAACAAGACTGTAGTCATCGTCATTCAGAATTTCAAATTTCGACTGCTCGCGGACATCTCCGACAGTAATCGTTTCACCAATTTTCAAGCCTGAAACGTCAACATCAAATGATTCCGGGATATCTGAAGGCTTCACTTTAATAAGCACTTCAAAGTTTGGCTGTTGTACAATGCCGCCTTCTTTCTCCCCGATGGATTGGCCGACAAGATTAACGGTTACGTTGACTTCAAGCTCTTCTGTCATGTTAATGGCCAAAAAGTCCGCATGGCGGATATCGCCTATTAATGCGTCTTGTTGATAGTCGTTTAACACGACGTTCAATTCCTCGCCGTCTACATCCAGTTTAATGACACCATTTCGTCCTGTTTCGCGCAACGTGAATAGTAAATCACGTTCTTTAATTGCGATTGGTGTAGAATCTGTTTTGTATCCATAAACGACTGATGGAATGTACCCATCTTTTCTTAATGCTGATAAAGCTGATCGCGTTTTAGTTTCTCTTCGTTTCGACTGAATTGCTGTACTCATGTGCGTAGTCACCTTTCCTAAAAAAAGTTATTCTATCTCTTGAAATACCCAAAATCAGACGACGGTAAACTATAGTGCTTGCTTACTCAAACAATGTGCTGACAGATTTCTTTTCAAACACGCGGATGACTGCTTCTCCTAGGAGTTTCGCAATCGATAATTGTTTGATTTTTGGAGATTTTTTGCTTTCTGGTAGTTCGATCGAGTTCGTAATGACCAATTCTTTAATGCGTGAATTGTCGATTCGTTCGATTGCAGGGCCAGATAAGACCGGATGTGTACAGCAAGCATACACTTCCTTAGCGCCACTCTCGATGATCGCGTTCGCTGCGATTGTAATCGTTCCGGCTGTGTCAATAATATCGTCAATGAGGATAGCCGTCTTTCCTTCGACATTACCAACGATACTCATTACTTCGGCAACGTTCGGGCGTGGACGTCGTTTGTCGATGATCGCAATCGGCGCTTTCATACGATCCGCCATTTTTCTTGCACGCGTAACACCACCGTGGTCCGGAGATACGATGACGAGCTCATTCCCCTCTAGACCTTTCCCTTTGAAATATTCAGTAAGGATTGGTTCTGCAACAAGGTGGTCGATTGGAATATCGAAGAAACCTTGAATTTGAGGTGCGTGCAAGTCAATAGCAATGACGCGGTCAGCTCCCGCTTTTTCAAGCAGGTTTGCTACAAGCTTAGCTGTAATCGGTTCACGTGAACGTGCTTTACGGTCTTGGCGCGCATAGCCGTAGTATGGCATAACGACATTGATGGTACGTGCAGAAGCACGCATTAATGCATCAATCATAATTAGTAGTTCCATCAAGTTATCGTTGACAGGATTAGAGGTGGACTGGATGACAAAGACGTCACAGCCTCGGATACTTTCTTCGATGTTAATTTGAATTTCTCCGTCACTGAAACGTTTGACAGAGCACTTGCCGAGTGGACGACCGATTTCGTCTGCCACTTGTTGTGCAAGTGATTCGTTCGATGTTAAAGAGAATATCTTCAGTTTATTGTCAGGATAATGATTAGCCATCATGGCCCCCCTAGTTAGTTATGATTTAGTTTTGTTGCGTATCCTTCTTTATTCTCCTGGCGCGCGCGCGCAATTGCAAGTGAATTTTCTGGTACATCTTTTGTAACCGTCGATCCGGCCGCGACATAAGCGCCTTTACCAACTTTTACAGGTGCAACTAAATTAGAATTGCAGCCGACAAATGCACCATCTTCAATGGTCGTTTGGAATTTATTCTTCCCATCGTAATTCACTGTAATTGTTCCACAACCGATGTTCACATGGGTACCGACTTCCGCATCGCCGATATAGCTTAGGTGAGAAACCTTGCTTCCTTCCCCTAACATCGTCTTTTTCACTTCTACAAAGTTGCCGATTTTAACATTGTCGCTGAGATTGGAATCCGGACGGATATGTGCGAACGGCCCTACTGTCGTACCTGACCCGATTGTACTGTCGCGTACGACTGACGAATGAATGGTTGAATCATTGCCAATTTTACTGTTGCTAATATGACTGTTTGGTCCGATCGTACACTTTTCACCGATTGTTGTGTGACCTTCAATCATCGTACCCGGCTGTAGCACTGTGTCACGCCCAATTTCAGCATCTGCACTAATGTACGTGTTGCTTGGATCAATGATGGTTACGCCATTGCGCATATGTTGTTCAGCAATACGTTGACGCATCACTTTTTCAGCCTCTGCCAATACGACACGGTCATTGACACCAATCGTTTCACTGAAATCATCGGTTAC
Source organism: Sporosarcina saromensis (assembly GCF_033253735.1). Classification (NCBI taxonomy): domain Bacteria; kingdom Bacillati; phylum Bacillota; class Bacilli; order Caryophanales; family Caryophanaceae; genus Sporosarcina; species Sporosarcina saromensis. The sequence continues at coordinate 39,211 of NZ_JAUBDI010000020.1, forward strand.
ATATGCTGCAATTCGCGCATTCTCAGCTTTTAAGATCCCAATGACGTCGGGTAGGTAGTACTCACCTTGCGCATTGTCATTTTTCACTTTCTTTAGTGCTTCAAAAAGCGCTCGGTTATCAAAACAATACGTCCCAGTATTAATTTCAGTCACATTTCGTTCTTCTGGTGATGCATCCTTATGCTCGATGTTGCGAAGGACGTTCCCTTCCTCATCTCGGATAATACGACCATAACCTGTCGGATTATCTGCATGCGCTGTAAGAATTGTCGCCTTCGCTTTCATTTCGGTATGATGTGTGAGTAATGCTTGCATCGTTTCCGATTTGATAAGCGGTGTATCGCCACAGACGACGAGTGTGACACCATCCAGCTCACCAAGTTGCGCCTCTGCTTGTTGCACAGCATGTGCAGTGCCTAATTGCTCCGCTTGAAGCGCGTACTCGCTTTTCGCTCCTAGTGTTTGTTCCACCATTTCTGCGCCGTGACCGACAATCGAAACGATTTTATCCGCTCCGATTCCAATGATATGGTCGACAACGTGCTCGACCATTGGTTTCCCACAAACAGGATGCAATACTTTATATAAATCGGATTTCATCCGCGTCCCTTGTCCTGCAGCAAGGACGATGGCGTATGTATTCGTCATGTGCTGGCCTCCATCCATAATTTCATTATTGACTATAGCTGAAAATAATAGACATTTCAACTATACCCCCTTGACAAGCTGTCATGATTATTTTAATATGGTTGTTTTCATTTTTCGATTGATGTGCTTACATGACAGTTGGATCCTCACAACAAAGTTAGATCGATGAGGGAGCAATTTTTTGTGAATGGACGGCTCCAACCCAAAAAGCACAGGCCCGAGATTTGAATGTCAAACCCCACGCTGTGCTTTCCATCATGTGCTTTTAGAAGAAAACTTATGCTCCAGCCTCTTCCAAAACCCCTTTTTCTTCAACCATATAATACGCAGACAAAACCGCTTCTTGTACCTTCATCCGTGCTGACGTGTTAATCGGATGCGCAACGTCCCGAAACTCCCCTTCAGGCGTCCGCTTACTAGGCATCGCGACAAACAATCCATCATTCCCCTCAATGACACGGATATCATGCACGACAAACTCACCATCCAACGTAATCGACGCAATCGCCCTCATGCGACCATCCGTCTCCACTTTCCTCAGTCTCACATCTGTTACTTCCATTCTTTTCCCACTCCCTTTTTGTTTACATTGCTCAACAACTATATTCTACAAAAGTAAGCATTTCCCTTTTTTTTTTGAAAAATATTTTTAATAAATTTGAAATATATGTATCGCTTTGAGGATTGGAGGATTTTTGCTTGGAATAAGGGGCTAATTTTTGTTTGGGCAACTGATTTGTAGTGTTTTTTAATGGTGGTGTTAGCAGCAACAGTGTGAGTGGTCGTGAGATTCATTGCACAAACTGGATGAGTTGTGATAAACTGCGGGCGAGCGGGGAAACTAGCTGATAAGCGGTGATAACGGCCGACTAACCGATAATAATGCCTACTTTCCGTCCTAGATGATCGAAGAATTCCATGAAAACGACGAATCGGTGGTAAAGTGGCTTGAAACGGTGGTAACTAGCTGAGTTTCGGTGGTAACTGGCTGTGAATCGGTGGTAACGCGCTGAGTTTCGGTGGTAAACTCGCCTGAATCGGTGGTAACGCGAATGCTCCGTCCAAAGATTGCTACATTGTACTAAAAAACGACGAATCGGTGATAAAGTGGCTCGAAACGGTGATAACTAGCTGAGTTTCGGTGATAAACCCGTCCGAATCGGTGATAACTGCTCGAGAATCGGTGATAAACTCATTAGAATCGGTGATAACGCTTTTCTTAGTGGAGAATGTTGCTCGTTTCTCACGTTAGACATCAAATTATAAAATTTTCACCTAATTAATTTACATATAATGGTCCAGTGGTGATAAACGCTCCACAAGCGGTGATAAACTGCGGATGAGCGGTGATAAATGGGTGACAAGCGGTGATAAATCCTGAAAACGCGGTGATCATGTTAATTGCCGACCAAGGTGATTGCTACATTCTAATGAAAAATGACGAATCGGTGGTAACTGCCTCAGAAACGGTGGTAACGGAAATTCTCCCTCCAAAAATCTGCTAATTTCCATTTAAAATGATAAATTCTCAATCATCATCTAAACATCGGTAATAAAGCAGGCAACAGGACTACATCACATGCAGATATCCATCAATTCCCTCCCCCCTTCAATCCCCCACTCCCAATAAAAAACCCGCTCACGATAAATGAGCGGGTTGCAAATTTTTTATTCGCCTGCTAGTGCAATGACTTCGATTTCGACGGATGCGTCTTTCGGTAGTCTTGCTACTTCTACTGTGGAGCGGGCAGGTGTGTGTGAACCGAATTGTTGCGCGTAAACGTCGTTTAGGGCAGCAAATTGGTTCATGTCTTTAATGAACACAGTTGCTTTAATGACTTGATCCAATGAAGAGCCTGCTTCTTCTAGTACGGCTTTTAGGTTCGCGAATACTTGATTCGTTTGCTCTTCAATTGTGCCTTCGACGAGTAGGCCGTCTGGTGTCATTGGTAGTTGTCCGGATGTATAAACCAATCCGTTTGCTTTTACCGCTTGTGCATAGGGTCCGATTGCTTGAGGTGCGTTTTTTGTCGCTACGTAATTCATGTTAGTTTCCACCCTTCGTAAAATAATTGCCTTCTTCTAGCTCAATGGTGCGGTCTTTCTCGTTCATCGCGCGGAGCTTGACCAACGAGAGGTAGTCATCGACGAGGACTTCTTCTGCATGTTCTGCCTCGACAAGGACAGCGATGCCTGCGAGTTCGCAATCGAATTCCTCCAACAGACTTTTCATGCCAGCCATTGTGCCCCCTGCTTTCATGAAGTCGTCGGTGATGAGTACGCGCTGCCCACTTTTCATGCTCCTTTTAGATAATACCATTGTCTGAATCCTTCGTGTAGAGCCGGATACATAATTTATGCTCACGGTTGAACCTTCTGTCACTTTACTATCCCTGCGTACGACCACGACAGGTACGTTTAAATGCCTAGCAATCGCATGGGCAATTGAAATTCCTTTTGTTGCGACTGTCATGATCACATCTATTTCCGTCTCACTAAAAGCAGATGCAAAGACTTTCCCTATGCGATCCATTATGGAAGGATTGCCTAAGAAATCTGTCATATATAAATAACCGCCCGGCAATAGACGATCTGAACGTCCTAGACTTTCTTTCATGAGGGCCATCACTTCACGAACTTCTGTCTCCGTGACATGCGGTATGTACTTTACTCCACCCGCCGCACCTGAAACGGTGATTAGTTTACCCGTGCCGTTCTCTTCAAAGGTTTCCTTGACGATGGTCAAGTCTTCACTTATCGAGGACTTAGCTGCATGATAGCGCTCAGAAAAGAAAGTGAGCGGTATGAGGGAATGTGGATGTTCCAACAGATGACGTGTCATATCGACAAGCCGTTCGCTCCTTTTCCACTTCATAATTAACAACCCCTACATCCGAATATTTTATTCGTACATTATCACGAATGTACGTTTTTAATCAAGAAGAAACCGTTCTCCTGTCATTCTGACGGCATGAACTTCTTTGCAGAAGCCTTTTAAACCGTTATATACTCTTGAAACTCTCGCTTCCTGTTTCACAAAACCGAATACCGTCGGACCACTGCCACTCATTAATACGGCATCTGCCCCGAAGCGTTCCATCTTTTCTTTCAGATCAACGACTTGCGGGTGGATTTTCATCGTCACTGGCTCTAGAACATTGCCGAGAGAAGCACACATTTTGGCGTAATCCCCTGCATGCAGCGCCTCTAACATGCCTGCTGTGTCAGGATGTTGAATGGTTGCAACGTCAAGGTTCCGGTAAATGTCGGCTGTGGAAACGGAAATGGTCGGTTTCGCCAAGATGACCCAACAATTTGGCGGTGCTGGCAGGTGTTCAATTTTTTCGCCTCTGCCTTTTGCTAACGCAGTACCACCATGCACACAGAAGGACACATCGGAACCGATTTTTGCACCGATATCTGCCAGTTCATCCGCACTTAAGCCAAGCTTCCATAGTCGATTCAGCCCGCGCAATGTTGCTGCTGCATCGGAACTGCCACCTGCGAGTCCTGCTGCAACGGGTATTTTTTTGTCGAGTGTAATTTCGACACCACTACGGACATTGAATTTCCGTCTTAGCAAATCTGCCGCTTGATAAGCCAAATTCTTTCGGTCATTCGGCACAAATCGCTCGGATACTTTAATGGTAATCTTATTGTCCTGTGTAGGTCGAAGCCAAACGCGGTCTGCTAAGTCAACGGTCGTCATAATCATCTCAACTTCATGGAAACCATCGTCGCGTTTATGTAGTACATCGAGTGTCAGGTTAATTTTTGCTGGCGCTTTCTCATATAACATCCAGCCCCCTCCATTCCAGGTTGTCATTGTTCACTATTTTACCATAGCGAGGAGGGTTTGAACCGCGAAATCTTCTTGAAGGCCATAAAAAATGGAAAAGAGCTACATGAACGACAGATACGACGTTCCATGTAACCCTTCCCTTGTCAGTCATCATTTGGATAATAGGTGCTCTTAGCGGTTCGTTTTTTCGTTCGCTAGTCCACGGTTTGCCATTTCAATCGCATGTTTCACCATGTTTCCTGCATCCCGGGACTTGATGCCTCCCCAACCTTCTCGCTGAACAACATCGTAAAAGCCAAGCTCCTTAGCGATCTCTTCTTTCAAGTGCTCAGACATTGTACTTCGTTTTCTAGCCATCCGGCTTCTCCTCCTTGTTGACTGACACTACTAGTATGTCCGCCCATACACAAAAAACACTTAAGCTTATCCAAGTAGGATCGCTTAAGCGTTTTAAATAAAAAAACAATACAAGATTGCTGAAACGGTTATTTGATGATGAACGCTGTCGCGTCTCCGTCATCCAATACAGTTATTTCGACAGCTTCAGTCAAAATATCTGCGTAGCTGTAAGACACCCTCTCAAAAGCATTTTCGTCCTGGTCCAGTTCAACAACAAAAACCGCACGATACGTTTCACGAAGGACACCGGCACGTTCGATTGTCTTCTTACGGCCGCCATTTGCACGTACATGCAAACGTTTACCTAGGTGATCATCCAATGACTTCTTAATGTCCGCTAATGTTTTTGGCACGTCGCTTACACCTCACTAAATACCAGTATAACACTGTTAAAAAGTTCTGTCAATTGAAACGGTAATTTTAACTGCGAACCCTTCAGTTTGTCAATTCTTTTTTTGCTTTTTTCGACAACTGGTTTTAGTTTTCTGCCTTATTTTCGTCACGACATGCGGAATTCAGGATATAATGCATTTGCCAACGCACCAAATTCTTGGATTGTTAACGTCTCGCCTCTTCTGCCTGGATCCATCCCAATTTGTTCGAAAGCTTGCAAGATCTGTTCTTTTTTCGCTTTGCCGTTTGGTAAGGATGCCTGCAAATTGTTCAGCAGTGTCTTTCTTCTTTGGACAAATGAGCCTCTCGCCACTTGGAATAGAAAATCTTCATCTATCACTTCCACTGGCACCTGTTCTTTCCTTGTTAACGTCAACACAGCTGATTCAACATTCGGCTGCGGCACAAAAACGGTTTTCGGGACAATCATTGAAACTTCTGCATCCATGTAATACTGGACCGCAATTGATAAAGATCCATAAGCCTTCGTACTTGGAGAAGCCGTTATACGATCTGCCACTTCCTTTTGCATCATAATAACCATTGCGCGAATCGGTACTCGATCGAGAAGGAACTTCATAATAATTGGAGTTGTTACGTAATACGGTAAGTTCGCGACAACTACAAGGTCATCGTAACCACTGAATTGCTCCTCAACGACTTTATTCAAATCGGCCTCTAGAACGTCCTGGTTAATGACCGTTACATTATCGTAAGGAGATAACGTATCCTCCAATACAGGCAGCAATCGCCCATCGATTTCAAATGCCACTACTTTCTTTGCCGCTCTTGCGATATGTTCTGTCAAAGCACCAATTCCCGGCCCGATTTCAATAACGCCTGTACGTTCTGTTAAATCTGCATGCGACACAATATTACGCAAAATATTTGAGTCGATTAGGAAGTTTTGTCCTAAGCTTTTTTTGAATGAAAAACCGTATTTCTCTAAAATTTCTCTCGTCCGGATTGGTGTTGCAATGTCTTTATTCATGAGCTTCCTCCTCTTGCAGAGCTTGTAATGCTTCCTTTAACTGCTGTGGCGTAATCCGAAACATTTCGAGTCGCTTTTTCAACCCTTTACCGTTCACTTGTCCAATTTGAAAATACTCACTTAGCCGATCACGGTTTCTTTTCGCTTCAGGGTGTCCAATTAATTTATTTTCAATTAAAAATACCAATGGAATTTCTTCCACCGATTCTCCGTCCAATGAATAGACCGCTTCAAGCGCCTCTTTAATATGCTGATCGCTCGCATGTTCAATGCCTAGCCCTTGTCCGTTTTTAGCAATGGTCTTCGATTTGTGTAAGAACGCGTGTTTAACGTCAGGAATACGCTCTTCGATAATTGCCCGTATTCTTCTGCCAGGAAAATCTGGGTCGGTAAATACGATGACGCCACGGGTCTCATGCGCAAGTTGAATTTGTTGCAATGTTTTTTCGTCTATTGCCGACCCGTTCGTCTCGATAGTATCTGCACCTATCGCGCGTTTTATGGCGATTGTATCCGATTTTCCTTCCACAACGATAATTTCTTTTATTTTCACGTGTATCCTCTTTTCATCTCATACGGTCTATAGTAATAGTACGTGTTGCAGCGGTACTTGTACAGAAGGCGAACTCGTAGTACGCATACATAGAAAAAAACCGTAGGACCGATGAAGCCCCACGGTAAATACGGTAGACAGTATAGTCAAGTTAGTCGATAATTTTCACTTTCACTTGTCGGCGTCCAAAATTATAGGCTGCAGACTTTGTTGGTACGTGAAGATCAATTCTCTTCCCTTTAATCGCACCGCCAGTATCACCTGCAATTGCATAGCCGTACCCTTCAACCCAAACTTTTGAGCCAAGTGGAATAACACTTGGATCGACAGCAATGACTTTCAGGTTCGGATTCTCACGTAAATTAATGCCTGTTGCCGTTTTACCGGTACATCCATTGCAATATGCTGTATAGGCTGTAGCAGTTACATAAAATTCTTTACCACCTGAAGGTGCTGAATCACCCCGTGAAACCGTTACCGGCTTTTTGTTCGAAGCTTGGGCAACCATCACTTTTGAACCAACTGACACAATCTTTTTCTGTGGCTCCTCAAGTACTTTCTCACTTAACAATGTACGAGAAACTTCTTTACCATTTTCTTTAATCACTTCAAACTTGCGTTGTACGGAGCCTTTCTTACCTTCTTGGACGACTTTCTCGCGTCCTTTTAATAGTTTGGCATCACTTTGTGTTACAACCGCAAAGTTTGTTGGTTCTTCCACTACATCGGTGACCTTTTCTACCCGCACGATTTCAATGACCGATCCAGGCGTAACGATGCCGTCTGCCTCCTGTTTCAGTTTATCGTGTTCATTCAGTTGAATGTTCTCTCTCTTTAAAAAGTCAGCGACCGTAGTCGAAGTTGACCATATCTTCTTTTCACTTCCGCCATCGACAAGCGTCACTTGAAAAGCTTTTTGAATGGAAATGGTTTGATCATCGTCAAGATTAGCTTGTAGACTTGGTTGTACTTCATCGTTTTCTTCAAGTGTAATGTCGGCGACAGCTAATATATCGCTAACTTTCGATTCCGTTGTCCAAACCTTTTTCGTCTCTTGATCGATTTGTATCTCTACTTGTTTTGCCTGTTCCCACCTGATCGATAAACCTTCTTCGATTGGTGTATTCACTGAGGGTGAAACTAAATCGTGGTCAGCTACTTCAATTTCCTGATCGGATAGAAGCTGCCCAACTGTATGTGCAGATGTTTTTAATTCGGTTTTCTCATCGTTCACTTCCAAAGTGACCGACTTCTTTGTGCCCTCGTAAAGGACGAGTGAAATGACTGAAACAAATAATGCGAATGCAATGGCTGTTATCGCTATTTGTTTACTCCTCAATGACCTATAGAACAGATTTTCCATGGTGCTTTTTATCATGAAAAAACTCCTCCTTCATCACTCGGCTGATTATAAAGCTTCCTTTTCGACGTGTCAATAGATTAGAATTTTCACCGAACAATATACTTTCCGTAAAAACCGGTACCATTTCACATATGTAAGGAACACCTGTCAACAAGCAAAACCGCTCATACAGTTGGTTACAGCTTTATCAATCACTTAGAAATCCGAAATATTTTCAACGCATTTTCTGTCGTACATTTTACAACTTCTTCTATAGAAATTTCCTTTAGTCTTGCAATCTCTTCCGCCACTAACGTAACGAGAGCTGGCTCATTCCTTTTTCCACGATGTGGGTGGGGAGCCAAGTATGGAGCGTCCGTTTCGATTAATAAATGATCAAGCGAAATTTCAGTAGCCACTTGTTTTGGCATTTTTGCATTTTTAAACGTAACAGGGCCGCCTAAAGAAATCAAAAAATTCATCTCAATGCATTCCTTAGCTGTTTCTACGCTTCCTCCATAACAATGCATAATGCCACCTGTCAAATGCGCTTCTTCTTCCTTCAAGATTCGCACAACATCAGCGGTCGCATCCCGATTGTGAATGATAACGGGTAAGTTCACTTTTTGAGCGAGTCGAATTTGCTTTCTGAACAACGCTTGCTGAACATCTTTTGGTGACTTGTCCCAATAGTAGTCGAGTCCAGTCTCACCAATCCCTACAACTTTAGGGTGTGCTGATAGCTCTTCTATCCATTGCAAGTCTTCATCTGTACAATCTATCGCATCGACGGGATGCCAGCCGATAACAGCATAAATGAATGGGTACTGTTCAGCTAACACCATCGCCTTTTCAATAGTAGGTCGATCAAAGCCGACAACAACCATTTTATGGACCCCTGCTTCAACTGCCCGCTCAATCACTTCTTTAACGTCTTCTTCGTATTGGTCTGCGTTTAAATGAACGTGTGTATCAATCAACATTCCAATTCTCTCCTCATAGCATTCATTGTATTTCAGTCGTTTGTTACTTTTGTTACAAAAATATGTCTGAATGATTAAAAATTAAAGACGACGCCTCATATGAAACGCCGTCTCCTCTTTTTACTTCACTTTCGCACCATTTTCCAGTGACTGATCAACCGTTGCTAACTTTAAGACACCGTTTGACGAGCCTGCTAGGATCATTCCTTGTGAAAGTTCTCCACGTAATTTCACAGGTTTCAAGTTCGCGACGACAATTACTTTTTGCCCAACTAATGCTTCAGGTTCGTAATGTTCAGCAATTCCTGAAACGACTTGTCGTTGTTCATATCCTAAATCCACTTGGAGTTTCAACAACTTGTCCGCCTTAGGAATGTGATCACATGCTGTTACCGTAGCGACTCGTAAATCGACTTTCATAAAGTCATCAATTGTAATTTCTTCTACTTGCTCTACTTCTTTTGTTTGTTCTACAGGTTTGTCTTCCTGTTTTTCTTTCGGTGCAGTAATCGCCATTTGTTCACGAATGTAAATGATTTCAACTTCTGGATCTAGTCGTGGGAAAATCGGAACCCCTTTTTCCACAACTTTTGTTCCTTCAGGGATGCTCTCAAACTTGTTTAATGTATCCCATGTTAGCAACGACGCATCCAATCCTAACTGCTCCATAATTTGAACAGGTGATTTTGTCATAAACGGTTGTAACAGTACAGCGATTTGCTGAAGAGATGTTGCTAAATGTGCCATGACGGACGCTAATTTTCCTTTATCCGCTTCATCCTTTGCAAGCACCCATGGGGATGTTTCATCGATATATTTATTCGTACGGGAAATAATTGACCACAATTCAGAAAGGACAACACTGAATTGCATTTTCTCCATCGCTTCTTCGTACTTTTCAATTGCTTGCTGTGTAAACGTTCGTAACGTACTGTCGAACTCCGTTTGCTCCAAACCTTTTGTCGGAATTACTCCATCAAAGTATTTATTGATCATCGAAATCGTTCGGTTCAATAGGTTACCAAGATCATTCGCTAAATCGTAATTTGTCCGTTCAACAAAGGACTCAGGTGAAAATGTACCGTCTTGACCGAACGGCAATTCACGCAGTAGGAAGTAACGCGTCGCATCTAGTCCGTAGCGTTCTACAAGCATCTCAGGATATACGACATTTCCTTTGGACTTGGACATCTTCCCGTCTTTCATCATTATAAAGCCATGTGCGAACACTTTTTTAGGTAGCGGTAAGTCAAGCGCCATTAAGAAAATCGGCCAGTAAATTGTATGGAAACGAACGATATCTTTTCCAACAACATGGACATCTGCCGGCCAATACTTTTGGTAAAGCTCGTCGTGATCAGATCCGTACCCAAGGGCCGTAATATAGTTTGTCAACGCGTCAACCCAAACGTAAATGACGTGCTTCGGATCCCCAGGAACCTTTATGCCCCAGTCGAACGACATACGTGAAACCGATAAGTCCTCCAGGCCTGGCTTGATAAAGTTATTGATCATTTCGTTCTTACGTGACTCCGGTTCAATAAATGAAGGATTGTCTTCATAATACTGCAACAGACGGTCTGCGTATTTCTTCATATTAAAGAAATACGATTCCTCAGCAACCCGTTGTACCGGTCGATGGCAATCCGGGCAATTCCCCTCTTCAAGCTGCGCTTCCGTAAAGTAAGACTCACAAGGAACACATTTCCACCCTTCGTATTCCCCTTTGTAAATATCTCCATTATCAAGAAACTTTTTGAAGATTTTTTCGACCGCTGCTTTGTGTCGCTCTTCTGTCGTTCGAATGAGATCGTCATAAGAGATATCCATCGTCTTCCATAGGCTTACAGCAATATCTGCAATCCGATCGACATACTGTTGAGGAGGTAGCCCTTCTTCTTCGGCTTTCTCTTGAATTTTTTGTCCATGCTCATCCATACCCGTCAGAAAACGCACATCATATCCACGCAAACGCTTGTAACGAGCCATCGCATCCGATGCTACTGTTGTGTAGGCAGTACCAATATGAAATTTCCCACTTGGATAATAAATGGGTGTTGTAATATAAAATGTTTTTTGCTGTTCCGTCACGAAAATACCTCCAGTGTTTCAATCTATACTAACCATTTTAGCTAAATTTCAACAAAAGTGCTATGTAGACAAAAATTTATAATGAAAAAATAAAAGATTACAACATAAAGAATAGCATGCAAATGTATGAATTCAAAGTATTTCTCTTCCTTTATTTTTATTCACAACAATGAATATACCTTATGAAACAACTCCTAGACAACTACCAAAGTTTTATCAACTCCTAACTAAAGAATTGCATTATATAAAAAATCTATTATTCTCGACATAATTTTAAGTTAGAAATATTGACGTTAATTGGAAGACTTGGTATGATGTTAAGAAGACAAGAGAATAATGTCGAAAATTGACGAAAATTAAATCGTTTAGGGGGAATTCTTGTCATGAAATCAACAGGTATCGTAAGAAAAGTCGACGAATTAGGTCGTGTGGTCATTCCAATCGAGCTTCGTCGCACACTAGGAATTGAACAAAAAGACGCTTTGGAAATTTATGTTGATGATGATAAAATCATCCTCAAAAAGTACATGCCTAACATGACATGTTCGATTACAGGCGAAGTATCCGATGATAACTTACGTCTTATCGATGGTAAGTTGATTTTGAGCCCAGAAGGCGCAAAACAACTTATTAAAGAAATCGAAGACAAGATTCTTTAATATTATTCAACGAATAATAATTTAAATCCAGAACAAATAATTGTTCTGGATTTTTTTTATTCCTTTAATTTTACATGGTATGCTTGATACACATCTCTTTTTGCCATTTCTCGTTCTAACGCTACTAAACGGATTGCTTCTTTGGACGAAATGTCTTCCTTTTCCATTATTAATTCCACATGGGATTGGATACTAATATCTTTCCACCAACTATCCTGCGCTTCTTCTATTACATTGCTATTCCCTTCAATGACAAGGCAAAACTCACCCCTCACTTCGTTTGTTTCCACCCAAGTAACAGCCTCGGCTAATGTACCACGAAGGAATTCTTCATATCTTTTTGTTAATTCTCTCGCCAAAACAACCTTTCGTTCAGGGCCAAAAGCTGCTTCAAAAGCACGGATCGTTTCTTTTAATCGATGGGGCGCTTCATAAAACAATAATGTTTCTTCTTTCTGCTTCAATATCTTTAATTGTTCCGCCCGCTCTTTCTTTTGTCTTGAGAGGAACCCATAGAAAGAAAATGGCTGTGTCGGAAGACCTGAGGCAACTAATGCACTGATAGCAGCATTCGCACCGGGTACAGGAACAACATCAAATCCTGCCTCAATTGCTTTCACCGAAATATCTAGACCGGGATCTGAAATACAAGGCATCCCTGCGTCACTAACGAGAGCGACTGTTTTACCTTCTGCCAATAACGACAAGATTTTCTCTCCACCTTTTTGGAGATTGTGTTCATGATAACTAATCAGTGATGTTTTAATATCAAAATGGTTACACAGTTTAATGGTGTTTCTTGTGTCTTCAGCCGCTATGAAATCTGCTTCGCCCAAGATTCTTATTGCACGATAAGTCATATCCTCTAAGTTGCCAATCGGGGTACCGACTAAGTATAATTTAGCTCCATTCGCTATAGCACTCTGCTGGGCTCTCATCGACAATGCCCCTTTCCTTTAGAATGTATTGCTCTTTTGCTTTACGCGTTAACTGTTTAAAATGGTATTCCATTTGCATTGCTTCCCGCTTTGTCGCATAGTGCTCGAAGTAAATGCAACGAACAGGTCGTTTAGCGCGTGTGTACTTGGCTCCTTTGCCTTCATTATGCATACGTAAGCGTTTTTCTAAATCATTTGTATACCCTGCATAATAAGATCCATCGTTGCATTCCAGCACATAAAATAGATGCTCAAGCTTCTTGTCCATACAATAGAAGCCTCACTTCTTCTGTATATTCACCGTCTTGCCCGTATACATACAAAGGAGGTAAAATCTTTAAATCTGGCTTTCCGTCCTTAATTCCCTCGATCAGTAACGTATTTGCCTCTTTTCCTTCTTTCGGATACACAAAACGGATTCTTTTCGGTTCCAATCGGTTGGCCCGCATGAGCGTGACAAGGTCAAGAAGCCTTCCAGGACGATGGACGAATGCCGCTTTGCCTCCTTGCTTTAATAATTCACTTGCTGATTGGACAGCTTGTTCAAGTGTTAGTCGAATTTCATGTCTTGCAATCGCAACATGTTCTTTCACGTTTTTCTCACTTGCTTCAATTGCAGGGAAGTAAGGAGGATTGCACGTGACGGTATCGTATTTTTCATAACCGATTTTGCTGGCTATGCCAATGACGTCATCATTCACGATTTGAATACGATTGTCCAATTCATTATACGCAACACTGCGACTGGCCATATCCGCTAATCGTTCTTGTAATTCGACCGCGATTATGTCCGCGTTTGTACGTGCACTTAAGAACAAAGTAATTGCGCCATTTCCAGCACACAAGTCCACAATTTTTCCTGACCTTATCGGGACGTATGCAAATTTCGCAAGCAAAACCGCATCCAAGGAAAATGAAAATACGGAGGGACTTTGAATAATTCGCAGCTTCTCCGCCAATAAATAATCAAGCCTTTCATCGTCTTTTAATACAATCTCCATCTTCGTACTCCTTTAAATAGAAAAAAAGCCGATGCCTACAATATATAGGATCGGCTCTTCTCAAGCATTTTGTTTACTCAAGAAGGATAAGCAGAATAAGCAATCTTCTCCTTTACGACTACTACCATAATGGACATTGCATACATGGTATCCTTCGTTATAAATACGCGCCAGATTGTCCACGCCTTCACCAATATCCATCCTACGCGGTTTTTCAGGCGGCAATTGCTCGTCAACTAGTTGAGCTTTTTCCGTTATTTCCTCTAGTCGCGTACGCAGATGATGGTTTTCGAGTTGAAGTGAATGGTTCTCTTCCGTCATCTTCGCGACAAATCCTATGAGTTCGCGGAATTGGTCGTGCATTGTTTCCAGCTGTTGCTCAAATTCCATCACTCTATCGAGAAAGTTCCCTTCTTTCAACCTGTTCACCCCATCATTTCGTCAATTGAGCTACCGATTTTTTCTGACTCTCTAATTCTTCCCAAGAATACTCCAAAACTTGCTCCTGATCCGTTAAACTCACTTGTAGAACCCTTTCCAATAAGTTCAACCCTACAACTTTCCCTAAACCTTCAGGCGTCTGTACTTTTTCGCCAATGTCAGGCATGAGGGATTTAGCCTCTTCATACTCGTCATTTTCGTATTTCAAACAGCACATGAGACGCCCGCATAATCCAGAGATTTTGGATGGATTTAGTGATAAATTTTGGTCCTTTGCCATCTTAATGGAAACGGGTTCGAAATCTCCTAAAAATGTTGAACAGCATAGCATACGACCACAAGGGCCAATACCGCCTAGCATTTTTGCTTCATCCCTTACACCAATTTGACGTAATTCAATACGTGTCCGGAATATAGCTGCAAGGTCTTTCACAAGGTTCCGGAAATCGACTCGTCCTTCTGCAGTGAAATAAAAGACGATTTTATTCCGATCAAACGTGTACTCTACATCTACGAGCTTCATATCCAACTCGTGTTCTTTTATTTTCTCAACACATTTAGAAAAAGCGAGCTCCGCATCCGCTCGATTCTCTTCCACTTGAGCATGATCGTCTTTATTCGCTTTTCGGATAATTTTTTTCAGTGGTAAGACGACATCGCTCTCATCCACTTCCCTCACATGGCTTGCAACTTTACCATATTCGATCCCTCGAGCTGTTTCAACGATTACATAATCATCAATAGCGAGTGAATAATCGAGTGGGTCGAAATAATATATTTTACCCGCTTTTTTAAAGCGGACTCCTACAACATTAAACAAGCATTAACCCCTCCTGCAAATTGAGCACCAGTTGTTCCATTAAAAGTGTCCGGTTCATATTACCGTACAATTTCTTCTTCGCCTGTAAAATGGATTCCATGTTTTCCGATAGTCGATTGTAAGTCATTTTCATAGAAAGTGTTCGTAAGTGTTGTTGGTGATCAGGAAATGTCAGTTCTGCCTGTAATCCTGCTTTTAACGACACGATATCACGGTAGGCATAGAGTAGCAAATCTAGCCCGAGCTCCATGTCTTCTTTTTCTTTCATGACCGGCAACCAGTCGGATTGGATGAATAAAAGTGCTTCATTCACATGGCGATCTGCTGCTTCCATCAATTTTAACACTGTCTTTCGCAAGAGTGCAAACTGATCATTCTCTGCGAGTTCTTTCGCTTTTTCACTATCAGCCGTCAACATCGTCACGGTCGCTGCCATAGAAGGAGTGATGCCGGTTTCTACCAGTTTGGCCATCATTTCTTCTCGATTTGGCGGAAGAAATGGAATGCGCTGACAACGTGATTGGATAGTCGGTAAAATAGAATGATAGGCTTCTGTCAGTAATATTGCCGTCACATCGCCTTCTGGTTCTTCGAGGAATTTTAGTAATGTGTTGGCTGCTGCGGCATTCATCCGGTCAGCCCGTGCAATAATGTAGATTTTACGTCCAGGTTCGTAGCCTTTCTTCGTCATTTTCATAATTAACGAAGACATTTGCTCTTTTTTAATATCTTGTCCATCTGGTTCAATTATTGTGACATTGGGATGAATTCGCGCTTGGACCCGTTTACATGCATTGCATGTTTCACATGGAACAGCGTTTTGGGGGCGTTCACACAGGAGCAGTTTCCCGAAATGGATGGCTGCTTCCTCTTTGCCCGTCCCTTTTTCCCCATCAAAAAGGTAAGCATGGCCAATCCGTTTATGAAGAAACGTCGATTCCAAACGGTCAATAACCGCCTTTTGCCGTTGTTTAATAGAACTTACCATGCCTTACCTCCTTCTACCGAGTCGTCAATTACATGTATAGATTAACGAGAAGTCCTTTGATTTCTCCTATTTTCCCTAACAAGTCGACAGAGCTTCGTTCTTCATCCAACAAAGCCTCTGCTAGTTCAATCAGCTTTTCATCAATTGTACGGACGATTTTTAGACGTCTTCCTTCGCCGTATTGATTCCACGTATGGGATTGTTTTAATCCTAATCCTGATTCCACAGTTTCTTGTAAAAAACGACGAACAAGCATTTTAAACTTCGCCATGTCCCGTAAGTTACGCGAACGTGCCAACCGATCTCCCGCTGAAGAAATATCGCCTAACAGTCGTGTAATCTGCTCACCATGTAAGCGTTCTTCTTGTTTAAGGACCATTTGGCCGAACCGGTTTGTACTTTGAGGCGAGCGCAAAGGATCATTGCGCATCTTATCCAGTCCGGCGCGATAGTCACCATTTACTTTCATGCTATTACCACCTTATTCCATCAAAAATGATGAAATTGTTCAATTGGCAGGACAAATACCGTAGCGCCGCCGACTTCCACTTCTACTGGGTAAGGAATATAGGAATCCGCATTACCACCCATCGGCGATACAGGAGCGACCATCTGATCACGGGAACGACAATTTTCACGAATTAAGTCCAAAGCTTTCGGAACGAGGCTGTCATCCGTTCCAATAAGAAATGTCGTATTTCCCGAACGTAGAAACCCTCCAGTACTGGCTAATTTCGTAGCTCGAAAATCATTTTTGGTTAACGCTGCTGATAACCGGTTGCTGTCTTGGTCTTGGACAACTGCTACAATCAATTTCACGGTACCCTCTCCTTTAGCTTTTCTTTAGTAGTGTATGAGTCTCTTGCTTTATTTGTAACAAATTACGCATTTCCAGCCATTATTCACCTGTGTAAGAGACGTATGATGTGGTCGTACATCACATGCATCCACAAGTAAATTCACAGGCTGCTTACTTCATTATATCACGAATTGCCGCTAGAAATGAGTTGAGAACTTATAATTTTCCAAACATTTTCAGTTACTTCAGATAATGGTGCGCTAGCGTCTATTTGCACAATCCGATCTGGGAATCGCCTTTGTACTTCTTCATACCCCGCATATACATCACGATGGAATTGTAAAGTTTCGTTGTCTAATCGATTTTGCTCTCGATCATCATTCCGCTCAATTCTTTTTAAACCTTCTTCAGGGTGAATAGCGAAGAAAATCGTCAAATCAGGCATCGTATCTTCGATGGCAAACGCATTTATCGCCATCACTTCATCCATTCCTAGTCCTCTTGCATACCCTTGATAGGCCAACGAACTGTCCACAAACCGATCGCAAAGCACAATTTTTCCTGCTTCAATCGCAGGCATGACTTTTTCAACGAGATGTTGTCGACGGGCTGCCGCATAGAGAAGTGCTTCTGTTCTGCCATCCATCTCCTGATGCTCGTTGTCGAGTATGATCGCACGGATTTTTTCCGAAATACGTATCCCACCCGGCTCACGTGTTAACAAAACGGCTTCCCCGACACTTTCCAGTCGTTTATATATTTCTGCAATGACAGTCGTTTTTCCTGCACCTTCTGGACCTTCAAATGTAATAAACGTACCTTTATTCATCTTTTTTCCTCCGAGTCTATTTTCATTACGGCAATTTTGCCTTCTGACAAGCGATCAGCCCCTTGAACCCTCGCTCCCATCTCTACTAATTCCAATAAGGCATTCATATGACTCGCCGTTATTTTTTCACCTGTCAGCAATAACGGTATACCAGGAGGATACGGAATGAGGGAAGATGCCGCCACACGACCTGATGCCTCCTCGATGTGAATCCATTCATGCCCTATCTTTTTTATGGATGAGGGAGATTTGTCTAAAGTTGAAATGCCAGTCGGCCAAGCTGGAAGTGCTGTCGGCAGTGTGACTTGTAGTTCTTTACCCAATAACGGTACTGCCGCATGCATTTTTTTCAACCAACGTTGCAGGGGGAACTTCGTTTCCTGTAGCGTGAGCGGTAAAATGATGAGAACTTGATACGGATCTGCAAGCTCTACATACATACCGACCGTTTCAAATGCACGCTGCAGTTGGAACCCTGAGTACCCACCTGAGCGCACTAACAATTTCAACGGGTCATCCGTTTCTACCACTTCATACGAGGTCTGTCTCTTTACTTCATCTATGAACGTTTGGCGCAATGCCATGAACTCTAAATGATCTTCTTTTGTAAATGAAGCGATATAAGCTCTTGCATCGTCAAGAGAGGCCAGCACTAAATAAGATGGACTGCTCGATTGCAGCATCCGCAAATAATGGGCAATGTTTTTTTCATCAATAAAATCTGAACGGACATGTAGAAAGGATCCCATAGTCATCGCCGGCAACGTTTTATGTGCAGATTGCACGACAATATCTGCGCCTAATTCAATAGCGGAAGGCGGAAACGCCCCTCCTGCTATAAAATGTGCACCATGTGCTTCATCGACGAGAACAGGAACTTGCTGTGCATGGCAACTTTCAATGATTCCCTTTAGTTCATTACCAGCTACACCATAATAGGTAGGATATGTTAGGACAACCGCTTTCGCATGAGGAAACTCCTTTAATGCTTCATTCACTTGTTCATATGTAAGCACACCTGGCGTCAATGTACGGTCATCCCATGGGGGAGTCACGAGAACGGGCTTTGCGCCAATCAATTCAATAGCATTAAACACCGATTTGTGTGCATTCCGTTGGACAATAACCGTATCACCATAGCTACACGTCGCATACAGCATCGCCAAATTACCTACAGTAGAACCATTGACGAGGAAAAAGCTCCGCGTAGACCGATATAGTGTAGACAACAACTTCTCTGCTTCTTGGATAACGCCTTCCGCTTCATGGAGGTCATCCAAACCCGTCAATTCGGTCACGTCATACGCTAACGCACTTCGCATATCTCTCGGTAGCGTTGAAAGAATTCCATGCTTGTGCCCCGGCACGTGGAAGGAAAGCGGTTGTTGCGCTTTAAAATCTTGTAACGCCTCTACTAACGGGCGGTTTAGTTGACTCATGAATCGTTCCACTTCCTTTACATACTTCTATTATAGAGGAAGGAACGTAAGATGATAAGTGTTTGGGGATATCCTCTTTCGGACTAGTGGGTAGTATAGAGAGAAGAAAAAAATGCTGTTTGCATTCGCCTTACTAACAATAAAAAATGCGACATGAGGTAGCCCTCGTGTCACACGTATTTTATGTTTCTTAGTCCGATTGTGAAAAAAATCGCCGCAAAACCGAGCAACATGAGTAGCGGCATTGCAATGTCTTGTAAAGCACCGCCTTCTGCAATTAACGCCGTAAAGCCCTTCATCGCCCATGACTGCGGGACAAAATAGGCAATTTTTTGCATCACTTCGGGTACAACACTAAGTGGCCAATACACGCCTCCAAGCATGCAAGTTGAGATGACAATTAATGTGCCGATCGCATTTTGTTGTTCAGCGGTCTGTACGAGACTTGCAATCGCTATCCCTAAACCGACAATACATACGATCAAACCTGTCACGAGCACTGCCAAACCGATTGGATTGCCCCACGTAACCCCAAATAATACCGACGATAACACAATGAGCACGCCGAACTGGAGCCAACCAACAAAGAAAAATGAAAGGAAATAGCCTGCTAGTACTTGAAATCGGGTGACTGGCGACGTGAATAACCTCGACCAAATTCCCATCTGTTTTGCTTCAATTAGAATACCAGTCATCGTTAACATCATCATCATGACAAACATAATCGCAAATCCTGCTGAGCTATAGGATACACTCGTCATCCCTGTTGACGGGACTCGTGTTGCTTGTTCGGTCCAAACTGGAATTTGTTCTACATTCGTCGTCATTCTTTCATACAATGCAACCCAATCCTCTTCTAAATAGGAACTGCCTGTCTGTGCAGCAACAACTTCTATTTCCACAGCCAGCACTGCTTGTTGCACCTGTTGTAAAATAATCGGAGCGATTGCTGTTCCCGGTAAGTAGTGAAATTCAACGATAGGATCTCCACTCATGACTTTAGTTGCAGCGCCATTCGTAAGCGTAAGCACTCCTTCAATTTCACGCTCTGTTAATTGCTGTTCTGCTTGTTCCGCTGATAAAAGCTCATACGAAATCATGTCATCCAGCATCAGCCGCTTCCTAATTTGCTGCGATACAATCGTCTGGTCTTCATCAACAAACGCGATACGCAAATTTACTGTTGAACTTGCTCCAAAAAGACTCCCAAATAGATATGCGAACAACAACGGCATAGCAAACATCAGTACATAAGCAGATTTCTTTTTGAATGTCCGTTTTAATTCCAACAAGCAAATTGCACAAATACTTTTCATTCATCTTCCCTCCTACAGAACCTGTCGTTTACATTTCACGCCACTTACAATAACGGCCACTAGTCCAATCGCTAACAATATTGCCGCAGACCTCCATAACGACGACCATTCCGTTCCTGACATGATCGAGGTGAAACTCGTCAAAGCCCATGAATTTGGCGTTAGCATGGCAATTTTACGTAATGCATCGGGAAATAAAGATAAAGGCAACATGGAACCTCCGAGTAAAGCCATCACTTGAACGCCTAAGCTCCCTACTACATCAGCCGTTTTTTCACTTGAAGTAAAACTTGCCACGATCATTGATAAGCCGGCAACCGCGAAGCAATAGAAGCAGGCGATGAAAACCGTTTGTTCAAGATTTGCCCCCCACTCCACTTGCAAAAGAAATCGAGTTGCAAACATGAACAGAGTAAATTGGAACAATGCAAAGAGGAATGTTCCAAGAAATTTTCCAGCTAACAACGTAGTTACAGAAATCGGCGTCATAAGCAATCTTGCCATCGTCTCCATTTGACGTTCTTTATGAAACGATTTTCCTCCCTGCATCGCATTAAACAATAAAAACATCGCCGCCATCGCAGCCGCATAATATTGCATAGCACTAACAGGTTTCTCACCTACGGACTTTTCTTGTACGTAATCGTGCTGTTTGCTTACAACGTGTTGCACCGACTCCCCAATACGCGCTTGCAACATACCCGTATCAACCTCTTTGCCTGCTGCTTGAGTTAGTGCCGCTTCCTCCATCACTTTCCGAGTAGCTGTTGCAACGGTATTCGACGTTTGTGCGTGCGTTTCAAAAAACTGTCGAATAACCATCGCTGCTGGCTCCTGTCCGGCAATTGCGCGAACGACTACACGCTCATCTTGCCCCTCCATTCCCCAGCCTTGTGGTACATGAACACCAACGTGAACAGTTTTCTTCTCTATCCATTGCTCAAGCTGTTGGTTTGAAGTCGCCTGCTTTGCTGTAATTGCTAGGCTTTCATCACGCAAAGAGTTCAATACGTTGTCCATCAAAGCATTTGATTCAACCGTATAGACGCCAACAATCGTTTCAGGCATGCTTGCTTCCCCCATCATCCCTTTTAATGCAGTGCCTAATATCGCCGTCAATAGAATAGGCATGAGTAATAGCATGAGCAAAGCTTTTCGATCTTTGAGAAGAATCTTCAAGTCTTTCTGTGCAATTAACAAAATAGATCTCACAATGCTTGCCTCCTATTCTCGCAATGTCTTTCCGGTCAGTTGCAAAAACAGCGTTTCTAAAGTCGCCTCTTCCAGTTGCATCTGGCGAATTTTCACACTACATGCGTTTGCATGATGAAGGATAGTTGACACCAATTCCATTTCCGAATGCATATGAATTTGGATATTTTCAGCTGTTTGTACAATGACTTTTTCTACACCGTTCATTGATTGTAGGTGATGAATGAAAGATGGATTCACTGCATCAACTGTTAAATTCACGATTGAACCACCCGCCAATCGATTGCGAAGATCATTCTTCGTCCCGCTTGCTAATAAACGACCATCGTCAATGATCGCAATGCGCTTACAAAGGTACTCAACTTCTTCCATATAGTGACTCGTGTAAATGACCGTCATCCCTTGCGCATTCAATTGTTTAACCGTCTCAAGTATATGATTTCTAGACTGCGGATCAATGCCAACTGTCGGTTCATCCATAATAAGTAGCGCTGGTTGATGCATAAGCGCAGCGCCAATATTAATGCGTCGTTTCATCCCACCCGAAAACGTCTCAATTCTTTCCTTTCCACGGTCAGTCAGTCCAACCAGCTCCAATACTTCCCTCGCCCGTACTTTTGCTTGCTTCCTCGAAAGACCATACATCTTCCCCCAAAACTCTAAATTGTCCATTGCAGACAAAGTCGGATACAACGCAATCTCTTGCGGCACAACACCAATCAGTTGCTTACAACTCCGCTCATGACCAATCATCGGTTTGCCATTTATCCGGATGTCCCCTCCTTCATACGGCACAAGTCCACAAATCATGGAAATGAGCGTCGACTTACCTGCTCCATTCGGACCAAGCAAACCAAACGACTCCCCTCGCTCCACATGCAACGATATCCCTTTCACCACTTCTCTCGCGTCAAAACTCTTCTTCACATCCACCAATGTCAACATATCCGATACCTCCTTGTACAATTATCTTATGTCAAATCCCTCTCCGTTCCATCGAGCGAGCGATAGATTCGTATGCATGAAAAAAACGACACCCATGTGCCGTTTTGTAGAGGTACCCTATGCTAGAAGTCATACAAGGTAAAAGCTATTTTCCACAAAATATCAAACAAAATATCAGGTGTGTTGATTAACCAATTTATAGGGTGTAAGACCAAACAATAATCCTTATGTCATCGATAAACACCGGATTTCCACTCCAGGCGGACGCGTTCCGCGGGCACGGCTTCAGCCGCTTCCCTCGCTTCGCTCAGTCCAGGGTCTTCAGCTCGCGCTGTTCCCGCAGGAAAAGTCGTAACGAAAAACGACTTTTGCGAACAAAAGCGAAGCGTTGAGAGCACATCTTTGCATTTCGCCGCCTTCCGCTCCAATCCTGATGAGCGTTTCCTAAAGCGTGAGGCAAATAAGTCGTCGTCACAAACTAGTTGGCTGGAGTGTAGCCGTAGACTCCAGCGGGGGAAAAGCACGAATGGTGAGACCCAGTAGGGAAAGTCGTCACGCAGAACGGCTTTTGCGAGCAAAAGCAAACCGTTGGGAGTAAGGATTCTCGTGACCCGCGAAAAGTGTGCGCCGGAACGCAAGCCAACGGGTTCGAAGAATGTAAATAAGTGGTTAATCAACAGACCTGACAATATATATTATTTTAATCGGGTATGAGTAAGTCCAACTTCTTCAATGATAGCTAAAAAATTCTCTTGAAATTTGCTTGCATCCACTCCTGATGCAGTTAATGTATATCTAAGTTCAGCAAACAACTGGCTATCTACTGACGTAAATATACTGTCGAATGGTCTTCTATTATCTAACCAGAGTAGATACCATAATATACGACTATATAAAAGTGGAAACTCCTGTTTAATAGACTCTTTGTATTTAAGAAATGAACGAATATAATCCTCAAAACAGTATTTATACTGTTTTTCATCCGGATTAATTTTATTCATTTCTTCAGTTGATTTGAAGATATGTCCTGATTCTAAACGCCAATTACCAAGGCCTCCTACAAAAATAAGAAGCGAGTACTTTCTAACTTCAATATCTGGATGCGAAAAATATTTGTAATACGGTTCATAATAAGCTTTATCCCAGTCAAAAGCTAATTCAAAATCATATTGTACACCTTTTAAGATTTGATTAGCATTCGCGACGATTTCTCCTTGCATCTATTTTCCCCCTGACCACATTATTACTTTTTATCTG
This sequence comes from Sporosarcina saromensis, assembly GCF_033253735.1. Classification (NCBI taxonomy): domain Bacteria; kingdom Bacillati; phylum Bacillota; class Bacilli; order Caryophanales; family Caryophanaceae; genus Sporosarcina; species Sporosarcina saromensis. Next base: position 63,057 of record NZ_JAUBDI010000020.1, read on the forward strand.
AAGCATTTTTACTCTAATAGAGAACACATGGCTAAGGTTATGAGTGTCGATACTAGAAAACCGTAATCCCATATCGTACTGCGTAGATCGCTGCCTGTGTGCGGTCGCGTAAACCTAATTTTTGAATAACATTCGACACATGGTTCTTCACCGTTCCTTCAGTAATAAACAACAAATCCGCCACTTCTTTATTGTTCAGGCCGTGCCCCAAGTGCTTGAGCACCTCCCTTTCACGCTCCGTCAATTCCTCTATCCCAACAGGCAACGGCTTCACATAATCCGTAGCTGTTTTCAATCTTATATCCTTCAACACTTGCATCGTAAAATCCTTTGGCAAGACAACTCCTCCATGATGGGCAGTCAAAATTGCTTGCACAATCATATCCGTCGGCATGTCTTTCAACAAATATCCGCTAGCCCCTTCTTCAAGCGCATCGAAAATAAATTCACTATCATTGAACGTCGTCAAGATTAACACTTTCACATCACTCAAACTCTCTCTAATCATCCTCGTCCCTTCAACACCATTGGTTCCCGGCATCCGAATATCCATTAACACAATTTGAGGAAGCAGATCCAACGACTGCTGCCATGCATCCTCTCCGTCTACTGCTGTCCCTACAACTTCAATTTCAGGACGTAAATTTAATAATGTACTCAGTCCTTCTCGTACAAGCGGCTGATCATCTACTACCAAAACCTTTATCATCTCAACACCCCCACTGATTTCTCCCGTAGCGGGATGGTCATTGTAATGACAAACCCCTCTCCATCCTTACTCATCACTTCAAATGAGCCACCAAACTCACTCACACGCTCCTTCATATTAATTAAACCAAAATTAGGCACGACATTTTGCACACCTACCCCATTATCTTGGATGCTTACGAGTAGTTCCTCTTCTCTAGTCTGCAAACTCACAACACACACTTCTGCATTCCCATGCTTTTTTGCATTCGTCAAAGCCTCTTGAATAATCCGCTTTACGGTTGGTTGTATCCTTGACGGAACCTCGCACTCGTCCCCAACAACATCCAATCGAGTTTCCATCTTCGTCAATGCCGCAAACTCTTGAAGCAGTTCGTTTATACTTTCAATAAAATGCTGTTTGGAGTCCTCCTTCAATGCTCTGACCGACATCCGTATGTCATGCAATGATTCGCGCGTTAACTGTTCACAGACAGAAAGTATAGCCATACTCTTCTCCTCATCCCTCTTCACCATTTCCTGCGCCAACTGCAATTGCACAATGAGAGCGGTCATCTTATGCCCAACCGTATCATGGATTTCACGGGCAATTTCAGTCCGCTCACGCGCCGCTGTTAACTGTTCAACCTGCTCTGCGTAAGACCGCAACTGCCGATGCGCATCCTGCAGTGCAACATGTGTCTCCGTCAATTGTTCATATTGCTCAGCAATCGTCTCTTTAGATGCTTGGAAGTTTCGAATTAACGTACCAACAACTGCACCATAAAAAGTAAACATCGCATTCACAATATTACTCGTCACTTCAAAAACCCCTACAACGCGATACACATTCCAACTCACTAACGCCCACACAACAACAAATGAAATCGAAAACGTCCACAGCAAACGCTTATCCGTAAACATCAAGAAAACCGTCGTCGAAAACACACCAAAAAAGATCAAATACAAATAACCGCTCTGTGGAAATAAAAACCCAAAACCGGCAATAAGCAGAAAATCAACACCAGCACAACTAACCCGCAAAACATGAGATGCCCCCGACATTTGAATAAAATGGCTAACAACAAACAGAGCAATAGCGGCCCCTACAAACACTGTCCGGCCTACATCCGGCAAATCAATCATCTGGAAAAAATAAATACTTAAGATTACCAACATAACAACACGAATTAACGAAAAGACAAATAACGAGAAGCTCCTCAACAAGCTACCCCCCTTAGTTCAATGGACCCTCAATTCTCAACAATTCACCCGTAACCGCATCCATCACGACTATCGGCTCCATTCCCTCATAATAAATCGTCACTGCCCACTCCCTATGATTCAGCATTTCTGCAACAAAACCTCGTTTTGGCATCAACTGTGCCCTGTACTGTTCATACTGAAAATCTTCAATTTCAAACGAATGAAAAGGATCACCAAACTCCTCAGGAGGATTCTGCAAATAATCTACAGCTAATATAAACGCCTCACTTGAAGTCAAAAAAGGTGCTTGATAATGGTATACGAATAAAAATATACAATACGCAATAGCACCAAAGATTACAAATTTGATTTTCTTCAAGACTGTCCCACCTCTTTTATTCGTTACGTCTAATGATGAACGATTAAGAAGGTTTACGCAATAAGCGATGGAAGGAATTTCATCTTGTGGTTGAGAGAATAGAGTATTTATTACTTCGCTATGGGAGGGGTTTGATACGTTATGCCGCGTTTGGACGATTTTTGCGGCGTTTTGCTTCGTTATGCGGCGCTTGACCAACTTTTGCTGGCTTTCGATTCGTTATGCGGCATTAGTAACATTATTTGTTGTAGTAAAAGGTTAATTAAAGAGTGGGGAATCAATTTCTTCTAACTGATTTAAATATCGTGGGGAGCTAAGTTTATTTATTTGATTCTAATTCGCGCCAAATGGGTTTTGACACTTTAACGAGGTGTTTTGAAGGGAACGTGTAGATCGGGAGTCACTTGTCGTAAAGAGAATAGGATATGTACTCTTAAAAACACATACTTTATCAAAACGCCGCATAAACTCTTCAATCAAGGCATACTTCTCTAAAATGGCGCATACTCCCCGTAAACGGCTCATAAACGCTTCATTCGCGGCATATTCTCCCCAAACGCCGCATAAGTAACTACATTGGAATGTAAAAATAATGATGTTTCATTTACCCTTATATGAATAGTCATGATTAGCTTTTTTGTAGAATAAATAATACAGTGCCAAATGCGTTTTGACACTTTAACGGGGTGCTTGTGGAGGGAAACTGTAGATCGCTAGCCAATTGTCGTAAAGAGAATAAGATATGTACTCTTAACAACGCATACTTCGGCCAAACGCCGCATAAATTTCTCAATCACAGCATACTTCTCCAAAACGGCGCATACTCCCTGTAACCGGCTCATAAACGCTTCATTCGCGGCATATTCTCCCCAATCGCCGCATAACTACCAAGAACTCGAATATCCTCATTAAAAACAGCCTCACCTAAAATTACCCCTTAGTTTGTCAAGTGCATCTAGCGCGACAAGCATGCCAACGATGGAAAGCCCTCCGCGGAACAAGCAATCACCGCATATTGACATGAAATGCTACTTAATATCTTCTAACTGTTACGGCATACTACTCTCTTGACCATCACATATTCATTCTAAAATCTCCTGAAAACACAAAAAAAAACCACCCCCCACAGGGGATGGCCTTTGCCCGGCGCCGTCCTACTCTCACAGGGGGAAGCCCCCTACTACCATCGGCGCTGAAGAGCTTAACTTCCGTGTTCGGTATGGGAACGGGTGTGACCTCTTCGCCATCGTCACCAGACAATTGAACGATACTTGTTCGTTCAAAACTGAATAAAACCAACATTGTCGCTGAACATCAGTTCAACCATACTAAATTAACATAAAGGATAAGTCCTCGATCGATTAGTATCCGTCAGCTGCACGTGTCGCCACGCTTCCACCCCGGACCTATCTACCTCATCATCTTTGAGGGATCTTACT
>NZ_JAUBDI010000021.1:0-62639 GCF_033253735.1 Sporosarcina saromensis
ATCATGTATCGCGGATGGATTCGCTAATTCTGACAATCTCAAACACCTCTCTGTTTCTAAAAGTTACTACCAGTATTGCATGGACAAACAAATAGAATAAGGTGTATTTCGATTAACGCTTACCCAGAACTCAGCATTATCCCAGGTTTCGCCGCATACTTGCGCCAAACGCCGCATAACCCGTCCCAATCATCCAATCCAAATCGAACTCGTACAACTAGCAACCAACAAAATAACAAAAAGCAGCCCCATCAGTCCATCTACTTTACCAACACCTACAACATAGTAGAAATGCTTTCTCTTTTCACCCGTAAATCCTTTAGCTTCCATCGCAAAAGCCGCTCGTTCCGATTTACGAACAGCTCCTGCAAGCATAGGAAGAAGTATTTTTCGCATGTTCCACAAACGCATAACAACATTATTTTCCTTGCTGGCCCCTCGTAATCGATGCGCTTGTTGAATCTGAACAAACTCCTCTTTCAATACAGGTAAAAATTGATAACCGACTAAAATGCTATAAGCAATCTTAGGTGAAAGCTTCATTTGCTGCATTAAACTTAAAATGAACGAAACAGGTTTTGTCGTCAATGCAAACAGCAAGGACAGACCTGAAAAAGCTAATACACGAAAACTCAATGACAAAGCGTGATGTAGCTGTACTTCCGTCACGGGATAATTCCACAACGTCCATACAACCGCCCCTGAACGATCTTCTGCAAATACGATCGTCGTCCAAAAATACCCAAATGCCATGATAAAAAAGGGAATCATGAACAACAGCCATCGCTTCCACTCGATGCGACTGAACAGAACTTGTATAAGCAACACGCCAACCCATACGAAAAACGGCGTCCATGGATCGAAAAAGAATGCTAGCGTAAACATGCAAACGGTCACGAGGATAAATTTCACCGAAGGATTCATTTCATGCATAGCTGACTTCATTGTCTACACACCCTTTCGGCTGCAACAGATGATGCGCTAGTAACAATCCTTCATTCGCCCAAACTCTTTCCGCTTCAAATTTCCCTGTCAATTCCCCTTGATCCATAAGCAACACGGAGTCTGCAATCGCATAAGCAAACTCCATATCATGCGTCACAATTACAAACGTCGCACCGTTACGAGCCCGTTCATCAATCAACTGAAGTAATTCGAATAAGCCAGCGGCATCTTGCCCGGATGTCGGTTCATCCATCAAGATCACTTCCCGACCGTCACACAGCATAGCCGCAATCGCAACTCTTCGTTTCTGCCCATGGCTAACGGCAAACGGATGGGCTTCAGCTACACGCTTCAAATACAACCGTTCCAACATATCCTGCACATCAGCTCCCCCGCCGAATGCCACCTCATCCTCTACACTTTTCGTAACAAATAGAAATTCCGGAGACTGCGGAACATACCCTAATTGTTCAGGTACAACCGATCCTTTTGCAGGGATAAGTTGACAAAGCGCTTTAAGCAATGTGGATTTACCACTTCCGTTCGGCCCTGCAAGCACTGCCACTTCCCCTTTTAGCAGATGAAAAGAAGTCCTCTTCAAATAAGGTGTAGACACATCTTGTACGAGCAAAGATTGTTCCACTTGCCTACTACTTTTTCGCTTTTCCAGTAGAGGCACTTGATCCATTTTTTGCAATTCAATCGTGCGGTCAAAAAACGTCCCCCATAAGTCCAGCCGGTGCTCAATTGCCACAACTGTAAATCCTTTTTGGTTTTGCAATTCATCCAACCAAGCAATAAACTTTCTAGCCGTATACGGATCCAAATGAGAAATCGGCTCGTCCAGTAATAATACATCCGGCTCCATAATCAATGCGCAAGCTGTAGCAATCCGCTGCTTTTCTCCCCCAGACAATTGCTGAATGACAGCATGCCGAAACTCAATTAAACCTGTCATCGTTAACACATCGTCTATCTTCTCAGCCATTACACTACGGTCAACATCGAGATTCTCCAATGTGAAGGCAAGCTCTTCCTCTACCGTCAACATACAAAACTGTGCATCTGGATCTTGAAAAACAGTTGCTACGCGATGATTCACTTCTCCTTGGGCATATGAACTACTTTCCCTACCAAACAACTTCACCGAACCCGTCATAATGCCATCACAGTTATCAGGATACAACCGATTGCATACGTACAGTAATGTCGTCTTCCCACTTCCACTCGGTCCAGTGATGACTACCTTTTCACCAAGCTTTATAGATAATGAAACCTTATCTAAGATCCATTTATCTTCATCAGGATAACGAAAACAGACATCTTCAAACTTGATCACTTCAGGCACGGGCATCACCTTTAACGGATCTCGTTATCGCATATCCTCTAAGGGATCCTGTTGCCAATAAACCATCAACGACCATTTTTCCGCCAACACCCGCAATCATTGCACCACTCACAATCCGGATTGCCAACATCAACACAACATAGCCCGTACTGAAAACAGCAAATCCTCCGAGTAAATAGCCATAGACAAAACTGAAAACAGCTGCGCCAATTCCCGCCAGCATGAGCACCCACACGTTAAATCGTTTGTAACCTGTTGCTGCAAATGCCGCTTCTGCTCCTAATCCCTGAATAAGACCTGCCAAAATTAATCTCGGACCAACCGCATTCCCTAGCAATACTTCTATCGCAGCAGCAATTGTTTCTGACACGACCGCAGCCCCGGGTTTTCGAATAATGTACATACAAATAATGGAAACAATGAACCAAATACCAAAAATCCACTCATATGCAATTGGGCCAATAAAACCAGCCCATATATTTCCGACATGTAAAAACAGTAAATAGACAATGCCAAACACAACAGAAAATAGAGACATGAGAACGACTTCTTTTAACTTCCAAGATTTCAACATACTCATCGACCTCCATGTGAAGGGCTATTTATACTCATCGACACCGTCATCACTAAATGCTTATGCTGTTCAGAGCGCGCATGCGTAAAGGATTCCTCATAAAAAGCAAACACATCATGAATATCTCCGTGGATTCCGCTTGCATAGTGCATAGATTCATTGAACACACCACGCTCCTTCGCACGATCCACCTCTTGATAAATGACATCCATGTAATCCGGATTATTCATCGGATACAGCGCGAATTGGGATGACACGTATTGTTTTGTAGTATCTATATTCGCCACTTCATCCCCTTTTTCCAAATAAACATCACCCGCTGTATCTCCTGGACAGCCTGCGGAAAAAGTTCCAGACATCGCAATGTGTTCACCTGTTTTCGCGGCATGTAAGCAAATCGCTTTTGCGACATTGAATACATGCACCTGTTTTCCTCTAATGACTGTTGAAACATCATCGGTATGCATCCAAACATTCGAAGTATCTGTTTGTTCAAGTGCTCCCTTAATAACTTCCACAAAATTCGCCGCCATCGGATACAACGAGAACCGGAATCCGATAATTGGACTGACGCCACACTTCATTTGTAAAACCTCCTCGATTTTTTTACATAAAAAAACTACATCCCGGAAGATGTAGCCACTTGTCCAATCGTAAAAAAACGCGGAAAGTCACTACACTTCCCCACGCAAGTATTATCTTGATCGGGTAATAAGGGATCGGAGCAGTTGCTCGCATCACAGCCATAGTGGGCACCCCTAGTGTAGAAAACGGTATGTAGTTGGATGGAATGGATTGTCATTCATCACTTTTTTATGTTGAGCCCAGTATAGTGGAAGTTTGCGAATTTGTAAATGTATTCTTGCAAACTCGTACTTTGGTGGGAGATAAAATATTTATAAAACAGTTTCCTTACCGTTGTCATAGCTTGATATCCATTTCTCATTCAAAATGGATACAATTCATCCACAACAATTTCTTCTTTTATCGGCTTTCTATTTTCATCTACGAGACCATCTGCAATTGCCTCTTCCCAAGTCGTCCCATATGCAAAACCGGACTCTGTGTAGCCTGCGATAAAATAGAAATACTCGTCTTGCCCAAACAACTGGTCATCCGAATACTTCTTATTGTTATTCTTACTCACCAATCATAACCCCTTTGCTTGCTAGATTCACTTCACATCCCCTCGTTATTCAACTCCGATTTTCTGTTCCTCATACGCAAGCAGATCTTTATAATACTTATTCATGGATGAAGGGGATACTTCAAACGATTCAGCGATCTCTTTTACGGTCATCTGAATCGAATCAAAAAGACCTTTTTCTTGTCCGAAACGAATCGCACCAGCAGCAATGGCAACTTCTTTCCGCGCATTCGGTTGTTGTTCCACGAGGAAGTCTTCAACAATCTCTAACAGCTTGTCTGATTCCTGTTCATGCTTATCCAAAAATGCCATGATGGACTGTAAAACACCTGCTTCAAAGTTGGTGAATTCACTGCCATCGTAGTTATCATTTGCAAGCATCTTCCAAAACGACATCCCTTGTTCTTTCATAAATTGCTCAGTCGTTTGGCCATCTGTCTTTTCAAATAGCTTGATGAATTCCGTAAACACTTGTTGGTGATCTATCGGGAAGAAGATGAGGCTCGATACCGCTAAGAAATGATTTTCATTCTCTGTACCATCCGGTAAAATAAAGCAATACAAATGCACACCGACAGGTACCGGTTTGTCAACCTCTCTTCTCAATTGAATCACTTCATCTGTTAAAATTATTTTTACCGTCAAGTACTCTTCGTCAACTCCCAATACCTCACCAATAATAGCTTGTGGGCTTGTCCATTGGTCGATAACCTTTAGGACGACTGGGCGAATAAGTTTCTTCTTTTGCTTCTCTAAATAGCCTTGCCATATATCTTCACGGTGATGGAAGAAGAATTCATCCAGTACAATTGCTTCAATCATCTCTTCAGAAAAGTTTTGTTGTAAATTTTGTTTCCATTCGTTCGCCAAATTCAAATACTCTCGGATATCTTTACGCTCCGGATACTCATCATAAAACGATTGTAAAACCCGCTCAAGTTCTTCTGAAGTAACTTCCGCAACCGAAACTGCTTCCTTCGATTCGCAACACTTCTTATATTTCTTTCCACTACCACATGGGCACTTATCATTACGGCCTACCATACAAACACACTTCCTTAAAAAATTTGTTTTCCTTTTCTATAATATCATTAGATGATTGCAGGATAAACTATCGTTGTTTTCTCAAATTTCCATATAAAAATCATATGATTACATCTTCATAGTTTTCCGATTTAATAATGAAAATGTAGACAAAGCCCAAATTGCTTTTGTCTACACAGTTCGTTAACTATTCATTCACACATGACAATTACTTGACGAGGGGTCGTCTGTGCAGGAATGCTTCTTGTCGTCGCTGAATACGTGACGATTAAGTATCGATTGACTGGGCTACCTGTAAATGTTTGATCGTTTTCCAAAAGCACTTTCGTTTGTGACGAAATGTTCAACTGCAAACTACCGTCACTGCTCACTAATTGACGATTGAAGAAGTCCACTTTCACAAACTCATTCGAGCGGTTCTTTGCCATCACGACCGCTCGATATTGCGGTGGATAAATGAGCGGTACAGGTACATCGGCATCATAAAAACCCGTTACATCATCCCCTACTTTTACAGTTACATGATCCACGAAGTACGTAGACGGTTCCACGACGAAATTTACAATCGCCCCATTTCCATTTTCCACCGTGAATAACTTATAGCACCCTACATTAGGATCATTTTGCATGATAAAAAAATCATTGATCATTGTTACTGTCCCACTAAATGACATGAAATTCATTGAGATATCCTCCCTCCATTGACTCCGCCTTTGCCTAAATAGTCTATGCTTCACGTGGGCATATTGTTCTCTCAACACAAGAAGGAACAAACAGGTATATGCAAAGAAATTATACACTCCTCTTCCATTGTCAAGTTGGACAGTTATCCATTTGGTTGATTAGAACATATAGCTAACCGGACGATTTGTTCAATAACCTCATCGACTTGGGCACAATCCCGAATGACAAACAAGTGATCCGCTTCCCGTTCATCTGGATCGCTTATGTCTTTAAGACTTGAATCCGTTTGTTGTCTTTTGAGCACTTCTTCAAAAGTCGAAGCACTTCTGAAGATATTTTTATTACGTGTGCTCCTCGCGACACGTGATTCAAGCACTGCATCCGGCAAGTCAAAATGGACAATGATTTGCAAAAACGCACTACGCGGAAACACATTTTCCAATAAGTCTTCACGGCCCTTTCGATTACGGTTGGCATTACAAATAATTAAATGACAATCACTATGTTCTTTCGCATACTCTACCATGAGCTGAGAAATGGCATGCTTCAATGTATTCGGTCCCGTTGTCGGTTGAAGTGTTCTGTAATACGTATTGATGAATGCGGCATGATTATCTTGGTCAATGACAATCGAATGATCAAGAGCCTTCTCAAGCATTTGCGCAAAAGTCGTTTTTCCACTATGTGTTTTTCCCACAGTCAATATAACGAGTCTTTTCAAAACAAGTCCCCCTTTTTTGAGCAAAAACGCATGTAAGCACATGAATGTTCACTTACAGAGTACCACATGAAAAGACTTACCTATCAAAAAAGCCATCCGATTTACAAGACGTCATCGGATGGCAATTCGTTAGTTGTATACTGCTTCTGTTACATGTTGAGATTCACTCTTTTTCAATGTCAGCATGACAATGAAGGAGAGTGTATACAACGCTGCCAAGTACAGCATTGCAACTTTCATATCATAATTTTGTAGAAGATAACCGACAAGTATTGGTGAAAATCCACCGACTGCCCGACCAAAGTTGAAAATCGTATTCGTCGCTGTACTTCTAATTTGAACAGGGTACAGATTGCCGATTAGCGCACCATAGCCTGCAAACATCCCGTTAGAGAAGAAACCAACAATTGCTCCCCCAATTAATACCCCAGCGCTTCCCGTTGCATAGGCGTATAAAAACACTGCACATGCCGAAGCGATCAGAAAGGCACCAAAAGCACGTTTCGTACCAAAGCGGTCTAAGAATCGACCAAATGTCAGCATTCCAATGATCATCCCAGCTGCCGTACTAATTGTCCAAAGCGCAGAGCTAGAAACAGATAATCCTTGTGATTGTTGCAACATAGACGGCAGCCAAATCATCAACCCGTTGTATCCTGCAATTTGAACAGTCGCCATAATCATTAACGCAATCGTCGTGAATGTCACACGAGGTGTTTCAAATAATTGGACCAGTTTTCCTTTTTCTACAACTTTGTTTGCTTTTTTAACTTTCTGTGCTGCTAGCCACTCAGGTGATTCATCTAAATTCTTACGTACAATGAAGGCAAAAATGACTGGTAAAATGCCGACGAAAAATAATGCTCTCCAACCTAGCGTCGGAAGAATGATCGCACTTAGCAACGCGGCTAAAATGACACCGTATTGTGCGCCTACACTTACATAAGAAGAAGCTCGTCCTTGTTTGTTTTTCGGCCACGCTTCAGCGACAAGCGCCATACCGATTCCGTATTCCCCACCTGCACCGATCCCTGCTATGAATCTGAACAAATAAACTTGCTCAATACTTGTTGCCAAACCTGTTAACGCCGTACCGATTGCAAATAATATCACTGTATACGTAAATACTTTTACACGTCCGTATTTATCTGCTAAAATCCCAAAAACAATTCCGCCGATTAACATCCCGATATTTGTAATGGATGAAATCATCCCCCCTGTAGCCAGGTCAATGTTAAACTCTGAAATAATCATTGTCATGGCAAAAGAGATGAACATAATGTCCATTCCTTCCAATGTTAAACCTGCGACAGACGCGACAACGGTCTTTTTACGATAATCCATGTACCATTCCTCCAGTTTTCTTATAGCTTACACTCTTTCACTTCCAAAGGAATGGATCTAATTTATGTGATTCCATTCTCCTTTTAAGCCTCACAGGACTTGTATTAAAAGAGGACTTACAAAAAAAGCAAAAATAAAAACCCTATCGTCTCACAGAGGACAAAAGGGCATGAAAAAACCGAGTTACGCGAACTCAACTATATCAGCAGCCTTATCAGCCTCTCTGGACCGAATTAAAGAGCAATTATTTTTTTCTTATTGTAACAAAGCAATTGGTGCTTTTCTACAAGAAATTTACGGAAAACCAAAGTTGGAGTAGCATAAAAGTTCTAGTAATTTCGAAAGTCAGGTAAATCTATTTTCACCTAACTACTTTTTTCCTGTTAATTGGATTAAAGCGAACGACTACATTTCCGTGCCATATATAGCGACATACTGATTTTGTAAAACAAAACGATTGTTTTTCCAAACTAAAGTATTTAAGAAATACCCTAAAGAATCTGCATTATACCGTCCGGCAATCTTTTGATAAATTAGGAGATCGTCTACACCATTCAAATCGAAGTCTACAGGATATATGCCACTTAAGGGATTTACAAATCCAGTAATTGGTTGCTTTAATTTGCCGTTTGCATCATAAATTTCGTTCAAATATGATTTGTCCCTGAGAGAAAGGTCGATTACATATTTCTCGTTATTTGCATCACTAATGAGTTCCACTTTATACTGATCCAAATAATTTACGCTGTATGTGTACCGGTTGTTATACACACTTGAGTCAAAGATAAACCTTGCTTGATTTCCAATATAAGAGACAATGTAAGCATTCATAATTCCGCCACTCCCACCGGTTGCGATGCTGATCAGAATTTCATCCACACCATTTCCCGTAAAATCACCTAAGAAAAGTGTCGGATTATAACCTGTATTTTCCGACAATGGGATAGAGCCGATCATTCCTGTTCTTCCGTCTCGAATGTGCAATACAATATTTTGTGTAAAGGGACTGTCCGGCGTTTTCGTACCCGTCAAATACACTTGGTCTATGACACAATCCCCATTCACATCCCCTTGAGCGAACGCCACTACCATTGGATGATGCTTTGGTGGATTAACTTGATAATTCATCATACTCCCCTTTTCATGCATACTTTTAGTAACTATGTTATGGACGAATGTTGGAATTGTTACCGTTTAACATCTTTTATTCGCGCGTAATAAAATAATTTTCACATATTTCACTTGCAATCTGTTTTAAGAAGAGGTATGGTAGGAGTAATTAAAAATTTACTTATTTCGAAAGTTTTGAAGTAAGGATAGAGGCGCAAAGACCATCAGTACACAATTCGAGGAATATGAGATCCGACGAAAATTGTGGAAAGGGGAATTTGCCGAAGTGGAGAGATGCTCATAAGTCTCGAAGCTGGTTCTGGGTTGAACAAACACAGAATTGTCATATAGGAAACTATATGGAGGGCTATCTTATGCAAAAGAAATAATTTATTATTTCACTGCAACAACGAGCCCTCGTTGTTGCTTTTTGCGTTCATTTACAACTGCCCTTCTCCCTCTTTTTTATTAAAAAAATGATAGGATGTGGAGAAAGATGAATTTCGGACAAATTGTAACTGCTATGGTGACACCTTTTGATGAACACGGAGAGATTGATTTCCCAGCGACAAGGAACTTAATTAACCATCTGCTAGCAAATGGGACAGAGGCATTAGTCGTTTCAGGAACGACAGGAGAATCCCCGACATTATCAGAGAAAGAAAAAGTGCTGTTATTCAAGTTTACAGTGGACGTTGTAAATGGCAGAGTACCGGTGATTGCCGGAACAGGTTCGTTCAACACAAAAGAGTCAATTGAACTGACTTTGCTTGCAGAGGATGTAGGTGTAGATGCCGTCATGCTCGTCACGCCTTACTACAATAACCCTTGCCAAGAAGGACTTTATCAACACTTTAAAGCAATTGCTGCAGCGACATCTTTACCCGTAATGCTTTACAATATCCCTGGCCGCAGTGTCGTCAACATGTCTGTTGATACGATCGTTCGTCTTGCTAAAATACCGAATATCGTTGCCATTAAAGAAGCAAGTGGCAATCTAGATGCAATGGTTGAAATTATTGAACGCACTCCAAAGAACTTTGCACTTTATAGTGGAGACGATGGATTGACCATTCCAATCTTATCGATTGGTGGAGCAGGTGTCGTTTCTGTTGCTTCTCATATTGTTGGCAATGAAATGCAAACGATGATTAAAAACTTTAAATGTGGCAACACCGATGTTGCCGCAAGAGAACACCGCAAATTATTACCAATCATGAAAGCCTTATTCTCAGCTCCAAATCCAACTGCTGTAAAAGCCGCATTGAACATAAACGGGGTTCCTGTAGGCGGCGTGCGTTTACCAATGGTTCCATTGACAAATGAACAGCTACGTACTTTGCAACAAGTCCTAACAATTCATGAAGTTGTAGCTTCCTAACATGTAAAAAGCCTGTGCAGGAAATGTGTAACACTCCCCGCACAGGCTTTTGTTTAGATAAAATCGCGTGTATTTATGCCGTAATAGCGCATGAATGCACCATCTACATTCGCTAAGAAATGATCGACAGCCTCTGTAATTGTGTAGTCCGGCAGTCGCTCTTCACAATCAAATTCTCTCCATATCGAGTCCAATCGCCACCCTCTATCATCATGAATGAATGCTATAATCGGACCTTCTCTTTCGTCATGTTCCATCGTGTAATAGTAAAAATCGTTCATCCTGTCCCACTTTGACAATGCCACTCCAAATTCAAGCAATGCAAGTGCTGGTTCTAAAAAGAAACACTTACCGTTCACCAGGATTTCCAACTTTCCTTGAATATCCACTAACAACTTCCCATTCCTTTGGCGAATCAATTTCTGCTCAATCTCAACTGTCGTATCAACCTGAGGGTGTATTTGCAAGCTAGTCAAATCTCCAGCTCCTCTACAAGCAATATATATGCTTGTATTTTAACATGCCATCACCGAATGGTACATTTCGTTCAAAATCGAGGAAAGTTATACGCAAAAAACCTTCGTCTATTAGTGCAGAATAGGTGGAAGGTTTTTTGGTTCCTCTGTTTTTATCATACTGACATGTAGTTCGTTCAAGTTGTTCACAGCTGCGTAAAACACTTCTTTCACATCAAAAATTTCTTTTCGCTCTAATTCTTTATAAAGCCATGCATCGTTTAAGTTTCTTGCTAACAAAACTTCCGTGTAAATCTTCCCTTCAATGATAACTGGTACGTCAATTCCCTTGCTTGTGTATGTGTTTGGATGAACGTGTTCGACTCGTACAGATTCTTTCTCTGCTACTAACTTCACAGACAAACTCCCATTTGCCTCTATGTTGGCTAGCTCCACGTCCTTCACATTGTACACTTGCTGCTCCCTTAGCATTTGTAAGATTGTATCAATTGGAAACTGTATTTTTTTCATTTTCTCCACTAAAAACTGCCCTTGGTAGATGACAATTGTCGGTTCAAATGTCAACATACGGCCAATCCTACGCTGTTTCATCTTTACTTTAGCGGTAACCTTCTGTAGCAATGCAATGGCAACAATTGCGACAGCCGTATAAATATGATTAATCTTTGGATCAGCAATATCAGCTCCGACAACGGCTCCTAACGTTAGAATGACTAAAAAATCAAATACCGGCAATTCACCGATTGAACGTTTTCCCATGTAGATCGTAGCAAACAATGCGAGTGGCAGGATCGTTACAATCCTCCCTAAGATTTTCACGATTTGAAAAGCATGTTCCACCAAAACACCTCATTTATCGACATGTGGCTAGAAAGTCTCTTCTTTCATGCTTGCCTTTGTACTTTGTATTTATACCAAAAGGATTTCGCTCTGATTTCTGTACATAATTTCAAGTAATATCTTCAATATAAATAGCCCCTCGAGCTGGTTAACGAGGGGCTTGTGCATCGGTCTATTTATTTCAATGTAAAGTATTACATCTTTTTTAGTGTGTAGAGAAGCATTCACGCTTCTTAATTTGTCTGCACTAAAGAAAAGAACTCCGTCAGTTGCCACTCATGTTTGTCCAACATCATTTGCTCATCTGGGATGCCTTCATGACGCAACAACTCAATATTTTGTAAAAGGAACTCATCGCTACCGACGACATAGAAAATCCCTTCTTTGTCTGCTGCTAGTTTTTTTACTTCTTCATAGTAGTCTTTACGATTATTAACGAACATTGCAGTGAATTCTTTGTCAGCAGCCGATGTAAAAATATCGGTAAACAAATAGTCTGTTGAGGAATCTATATTTAAAGAGTGCACGCCACTTACATCATCCGCACGCTTAAAATAGTCGAGCACGAGTGGTCTAAATGTTGCTAGACCGACACCCGATGACAGTAAGTATACCTTTTTCCCTTCCCTCTTTAACGGTACATTCGAACTCGTTTTAAAAATCGCCACTTCATCCCCAACGTTGATTGTCTTTAATATCGTTTTAAATTCCGAACACTTTTCGCGAATCCTCGTTGTAATGCCGATTGACTGCTCATGAGGCAAAGTCGATATCGACATATGTCGAATCAAACTACGGTTTGGCTTTTCTGCTGCATTAAATCCTTTCAACGCAAAATGGGTATGAGCCCCTTCTTCCCATGTGAAATCTTGTGGACAGTCCAATAAAAAAGTTTTCACCTCAGGTGTTTCATCAATAATTTTATTTATTTTCGTCCAATAAATTTGCATAATCGATTCCCCTTTTTCATTGATAGCAATTCTCACTACTTACTATACATCAATTGAAAACTATTCTCAATTAAGTTCTATACCTATCTAGCAAGAAAATCAGGAAACATTTCAAAATAAAATATACAAATTGCTTAACATGTTCTAATCGATACCGATATTAGTTAGGTGAATCGTTACAGAACTTTAGAACTAATTATGATTTTATTTGTTAGAAAATAGTAGCAGACAGGAGATTATGGAAATAAAAAAACGACTAGGTTTCAAAAGTATTAAAGCCAAAGTGTTATTCGGATTTTCAATCGTTGTTGTACTCGTCCTAGGTTTAGGCGTGTATAGCCTTTTATCCGCCAACACCGTCAATAAGCGAACACAAGATATCATTGATAAGGAAGTGCAGTTGCTCATCGCAAATGAGCGATTAGTAGCTTCCGTTTCCGATAGAGTTTCTGCAACGAGAGCCTTCTTCATAGACGGAGAAGAAAAGTTCATTGACCGATTCAATCAATACAACGAAAACGGCAAGGAATATGCAGCGGTTGTACAAGAGCTGAACCATACAGAAGAATTCTCTGCTTTAGCAACCAAAACAGATGATTGGGCAGACTTCATCTCACAAAATATTTTTGAGGAATACAAACGAGGAAACAAAGAATCTGCAAAAGAAAATATGGGGCAAATGCTAATCATTGCACAAGAGCTTCAAACAAGCTATTTGGAATTAGCTCAAAACGGAGAAGCGAGCATTAATCAACAAGGGCAATCCATTATTTCAAGCGGTAAAACAACCATCGTGATCACGACGGTCATCGTCATTTTGTCGATCGTTCTTAGCATCATTATCGGCCTATTTACAGCAAACACGATTGCAAAACCGATACGTTTGGTCATGCTACGAATGAAATCGATAGCGGAAGGTGATTTGAGCAACGAAAGATTACTCATCCATTCACGAGACGAAGTTGGTCAATTAGTGGATGCTACAAACGATATGAACGACAGCATGCGTGATATGATTCGAAAAATGAATACAGTGTCTGAGGCAGTTTCGAGTCAAAGTGAAGAGTTAACACAAGTTGCAGGCGAAGTAAAAGCAGGCACCGAACAAGTTGCAATTACAATGGTTGAACTTGCAACGGGTTCTGAGACTCAAGCGAACAATGCAAGTGATTTAGCGGGAAATATGGGATCACTTACTGAAATGGTCGATGAAGCAAACGACAGCGGCGAAAAAATCCAAACAAACTCAGAAAAAGTATTGCAGCTAACGACGAATGGAAGTCAGCTCATGAATGCTTCTACGGAGCAAATGGTAAAAATCAACCACATCGTAAAAGAAGCCGTCACAAAAGTACAAGACTTAGACAATCAATCAAAACGAATTTCACAACTCGTCACCGTTATTAAAGATGTTGCAGATCAAACGAACCTTTTAGCACTTAACGCAGCGATTGAAGCAGCTAGAGCTGGAGAACACGGCAAAGGGTTTGCCGTCGTAGCAGACGAGGTAAGAAAGCTTGCCGAACAAGTAGCCCTATCCGTCAGCGATATAACAGAGATTGTAACGGATATTCAAAACGAATCAAGCTCAGTTGCCGAATCGTTAACGATTGGATACAAAGAAGTCGAACACGGTACAACCGAAATCGAAGCAACTGGCAAAACATTTAACGAAATTAGCGAAGCACTCGTTGAAATGGTCGACAACATTAAAGTCGTTTCAACCAACTTAGCAAAAACGGCTGTAAGTTGTCAGGACATGAACGAATCAATTGAAGAAATCGCTGCGCTATCCGAAGAATCAGCAGCAGGTGTAGAGCAAGTAACCGCCTCTTCCCAACAAGCAAGCAGTTCAATGGAAGAAGTTGCAGGAAGTTCAGAACACCTTGCCGAATTGGCAGAAGAACTTAATCGAATGGTTGGACAGTTTAAATTGTAATTCAAGCAAACGATAAAAGACCAGGCTTTCCTATTTGGGATTGCCTGGTCTTCATTATGAACTTTGACTACGACAGCCATTGAGTAGGAAACAGATCGAAATTATTTATCCCAAAATCAAGTACTCGTTAACTTGCTATTGCTTGCTTCTCTACTTTTTTCTTCATCCAAGGCTTAGATAACCATCTTCTTAATGCAAAGGTTCCACGAATCCATTCATCTAATCCTTGCGCAATCCAAATTCCAAGCAACCCGAGCCCAAAGACGATTCCAAATAGGTAGCTGAATACAACTGCAACGCCCCACATGCAAATCACTCCAATAATAACCGGGAAACGAACATCGCCAACAGATTTAAGAGACCCCATTAAAACAATGTTCATCGCACGACCTGGTTCAATAAATACAATGGCCCATAATACCGGAAGTCCGATTGCAATAATACTAGGTTCTGATGTAAATACAGCCAGCACTGGTTCCCCAGTAAGAGCTATCGCTAGCGATACAGCCAATGAAACAGCCATCGAAATTTTCAACGTCTTAATGCCACGCTTCAACGTTCGATCATAATCCTTAGCCCCAATATAACGTGCAATTAATAGCTGCGTCCCTTGAGCAATCGCCATCGTAAATAGGAAGCAAAGCATTGAGATATTAAGGATATACACTCGGGCTGCTAATGCTTCATCCCCAATCATTGCAACGAAACTCGTAATTACGATTTGTGAAAGCTGGTAAGAAAGATTTTCTCCAGCTGAAGGGAGCCCAATGTGAAAGATTTCCTTCATATCGGATTTTTTAAGAGATACAAAATCTTTTATCGAGAACTTTAAATGTAATATTTTATAGACAAAGTATAAGAGTGCAAGAATTAGAAATACCCTCGCAACAATAATCGAATACGAAACACCGACTACTCCTGTGACAGGGAGCCCAAACAATCCTTTTATTGCAATGAAGTATCCTGTAGCACTGATTACATTCATAATTACCGTCATGTACATTGCTTCTTTTGTATGACCGTAGCTACGTAATATTGCACTTAACGCAAGAGAAATTGCTTCAAGAATGAGTGAAAAACCGGTGATGGTTAGAAACGTGAGAGCAAAATCATATATCTCTCCACTCAGTCCATAAAACTTTAAAAATACCCCACCAAACAATACAACAACTGCAGTCATCGTTAGTCCAATCCAAAAGTTTATTCCAACTGCTGAACGTGCAAGCTGACGAGCTCGGTCTAATTGGTTTCCACCTAACTTTTGCCCAATTAATATCATTGCTCCTATTACAGTCACGTTGAAAATAAGAATAAAGATGTTAACAATCTGATTCGCAACCCCAACACCCGCAACGGCCTTATCTGAATAACCACTTAGGATTAATGTCGCGATAATCCCAACGCTCATATGGAGAGATATCTCAATAAAAAGCGGCCACGTAATACTAAACAAAGATTGGTCTTGATATTTATTCGTTTCGTTTTTCATTGATTACCCTTCTTTTCCATAAGCATATGGAGATAAGTCTACGTGAATTTCATTCATAAGGGAATAGTCAAATACCTTTATGCTGAATAAAAGATGTATCTAACTCCCCCGCTATGTATATTCCATATGAGAAGTACTGCGTTTTTAAAAAAAATACACTTTAAAACAGGCTTGTCCACATTCCAAATTTCCACTACAGTCTTGATGACGCTTCAATTGTAGTGAAGGTTAATAGGAATACTGACAATGCCTGCGAATAATGGTATTGCATTCATACAGAACATCCTGATTACGTCTGATAGCCTCTGTAATGATTGGTGTATTTGAACAAATAAACGAGTACATTAAAGAGTACATGCATGAGAATAACAACAAAAAGGTTCGCTGTGTATACATAGACGGTTGCCAACATAAGCCCAAGTCCTAATTTGTAATAACTTTTTGCTTTGAGCTGAAAGTAGTGAATAAATGTGAATGCCAAAGACGAAAAAGTTATATAAAATAAAGGCGGAATTTCGTGAGCTGTAAGCAACTCATACATCACAAAACGAAAAATATACTCTTCTAATATCGGAATAAGGATCAGCGTTTGCAAAAGGAACTTCTTCTCTTTACAGGCATTGAAAAAGTGCTTTGCGCTTTTCAGTTCAAGGATTGCTTGCACTGATGGAATCGCGATACACAAAAATATTAATATAAGAACACTCATATCCCGGACAAATAAAAAACTAAGAAAAATCGAACTAAGTAACGCATATACAAATTTGTCGGTTGTCCCTTTTCGTGCAATGTTTGTTTTATCAAACAGTAAATAAAAAATGCCTGGAAAAAAGATGAGAATGGTAACAATTCTATGGAAGAGGATGGACCAGATCATTTAAAATGCCTCCGATGCCATTGTATCTTGGATGATATTTTTGTGGAAAACTCGGTGTACACAAAGGAAGTAATTCTGGTATAACAACTCGGGTAATCACTTGTTGGGACCCTAAGAAATCAGAAGGTGTAATGTTTAAAAATGCTGCATATTGACTGAAGGATGGAACGCTCTTTACTAAGTCTTTAAGATTTTCGCTCCTTTGGCTTGCTGGTAATGGACTTTCTCGGAAGGCTAGATTTTCCGGCTTTCCCTTTCGAGCATAAAAAAGAACATTGTCATCAAGGTTATCAAAAACTGTTTGATTCAAAACCGAGTGGAATGTCTCTGCATGCGTCCAACTCGCATTCATATTATATTCAACGATGGCAAGCGTCTCCATCAATGATCGATATACTGCACGTTCTAGCGAATAGGATCCTTGGATACCAACGGTGTATTGAGGCATATAAGGTCGATTAGATGTTATTTCACACATGACAATCGGAATAGGTTTGTCCAGTGTTATATCAATGATCGTGACATCAAAATAATCATAAAAAGATGAATCGCCAAGTATCTTATCGATTAGCCCTCTCCAATCATCTGTAATATCTTCACACCGCAATCCCCCAAACCAATACAAATTGTAGGAGTCCAATTGATAGATTTCAATAATTGCAGCTTCAAGGCTTTGTTCAAATGTCTCATGAGAGGCAGTTCCTGTCGAGACTGCATTCGGAGCTGCAATCTTTTCATCTTTCTTTAAAAAATGAGTGCCTGATACCATTAATTGCATGGGGATATAGACAGACTTGCCTGGTTCATTTAAAGAATTCATTTTCACCCATGATAGCTCATCTGTAGGCTGTATATAACGACAATCTTGATCATCATAGAGCAAGTTCACATATTCAAGTGGACATATGAGATCCCCAGTATCCACTTCTTTTTGAAGCGTTTCATAATCTCTCTTTACAACTAAATGCTGAAGCCCTCTAAATTGTGAAGCATAAGCAAACCTTTCGGCTGATTCCCCTAAAAACGACATTCTTGTTTCATTATATAACTTGCCATAACCGCTCAAGTGATAGGTAAAATGGATATCTTGGTCGTATACAAATTTTTCGAAGCTTGGATAATTAGAAGTGATAAAATGAAAATCCGGCAATGGAAATGAACGTAGTCGATAAAACTTATCTGGAGATTTCCATAGTCCGGCAATTTTTCCGTCAAAATGGCGCATACGATCATCAATATGTTGATCAGTCAATTTAACTTTCATTTGCAAGTAACTCCTTCGTAATATTGACTGAAGCTACATTCTGTTCATCAAAATCTACTTGATGAATACCAGCGCACGTATTACATAGGATTGTTCTTCGATTAAAGTCAAAGGAATACTCAAAGTTAGGGAAATAATAATAGAGGACAGCTCCCGTGAGCATAGACATGCCATTTACTTCTGTTTGCTCGATATTTTTCATGATTAACCCTAAACCAACTAGCAATTCTGCACTGGTCACTTCAAAATCATCATAGACAAATTGGGTTTCTGCTTGATAGTGAAGACGAGACAATATTTTCTTTTCTAGGCACTCGTAACAGCCCGTCAATTTAGGTTCGACTCCGAACAACAAAAAGTTTTCATTATCAAATAGTGCCATAAAAAAGCTCTGATCTAAAGCAACCATCAGTTTATTAACTGTTTGTACATTACGGCGTTCATTTAGAGTAGCTATATAATACACCGAGGAATACGACGAAAAGACTTCTCGTGCCGTTTCCATAGAAGCATCTACCTTTAAAAAATTTGTACCAGCGCTAAGCAAATCCATATCAGCATCTGAGATGATTTCTGATCTTTTGAAAACGCTACTGCCCGGCACGCTATTTTTGACCATGTCAAACACCTGTTGGTCTTCAACCATGACGAGTGTTGCGCCTGATTGAATCTTGTTACGGATGATTCCATAATTGTATAACGTTTTGAAATCATTTTGATGGATATGATTGGATTCAATTGTTACTTCTTCACCATCCAATATCGCTTCAAGAAGTTTGATAAACGTTGGAGAACTACTCTCTTTATCGATGACCAACTCTGTCTGATGGAGAGCACCTTTTCTCAAAATAATCTCTGTACCATTTTTCGTTAGTTGGACGCCCTTCGTTTTCTTGTACGTAATTCCTGTACGTACTTCAGTTTGGATGCTTGTCATGTTTTTTACTGCTCCTTTCCAACCATAATGGAATAGATGATATGTGAATTCACACCATCTAGACCGATTGTTTTTTCAGCGTATTTCTTATCAAATCCTGCTACATCGCAAGAGCTATATCCTACACTATTTGCAACAAGATGAATATTTTGTGCCATCATGCCTGTTTCTACAAAAGCCAACAACATCCCAAGTTCTCCATACTTTAAATAATTCCTGTTAAGCTCGTACGAAAATAACAAGCTCATATTAGCATTCTGTGTGTCTATTGGGGCATTCTGATACAGTTCCTCAAGATTACCCGTATAGGTGATCTTTTTTAGCGCATGGGTATAAGGACGATATAAATAGATACCATTTCGCAAGCCTTCAATTGCATTCACAACACAATAGACGGAGATTGGATAGATTCCTCCTCCAGACCCATGGTAACGACGGAAGGAACGATTCCCCTCCGCATCTTTTGAATATCGATTACTAATCCCAACTGAATAGGTGAGCAGTGTAGATAATTCATCCAAATTCATTCTGTAATTGCTGAACGCTCTCGTACTTTGGCGTGATTTTAAAGCCTGGCTGAGCGATCCCCTTACGTTTTTCGGCTTAGGCAATGCAATCATGGATGAATCGTCTTCAACTTCTTCCATACTTCTATGGGCATTAATCGTATCTGCTAATCCTGTTTCATTATAAAAGTTCAAAGAACGGATATCACTAATTCCTATATTGGTCATGCCAAGTAAGTAATTAAAAGCATTCGAATCTGAATAGCCTTTTACGATATTGGCAAATAACTTCGTATTGGATAGGTTGGCAATGTTATTCCTATCCTCATAAACAAGGCTGTGAAGATTCATCAATCCTTTATTCATCTCTTGGCACCTCCCCCACTTCGGCGACTACTCCAAATTTCCAAGAAGAAAAACAGAAGAATTCCCATGCCCATTCCGACAAGCGCCATATTAAAGTTATTCGGGACACCTCGTGCCGCAGCACCTTCAACTGGTTCAAATCTGAAATATTCCAAACCTAGGATTTTTAACGATTTATCTGTTTCGAGTTTCTGTACATCGACCTGTTGGTAACCATAAGTAATGAGAAAGTAAAAACCAACCATCGTTATAATAATGGCCAACACAAAAGAAATTGAAATGCGTTTCATATTCATAGGTTGCACCTCTTTTTTCAATGTAATAATTCCCTTGACCCTTTTCTATAGAAAGAGGGTCAAGGGCCCTGATACCCCTCTGACAAAAATTACTCATGATGAAGAATTAAGACGATGAGCTACAGCAACAAGAGCATGAACAGCTACAACTACAAGATCCTGCAGCGTAGTTCAGTGCTTGCGTCTGTTCTTCGGTGCTTAGAAAACTATGCGACTGAATCGTGCTAACTTTCACATCCACTTACCTCACCTCCTTTAAATTCACTCTCAACCTTGTACTTATCTATTTTCCTAATGATTGAAAACTATAATGGAATTTAAACGTTTTTCGGATAAGCATATAAATCACTATCCCTATAACAACTAAATAGATCAGCGTCAATCGAACAAACTCTCCTAAAAAAAGGTCAGTAGTAAACCAGATATTGATAAAATCATTCATCAAATATTTCACCGGAAAATAGTTCATCGCATTTTGGACACCTTCCGGTAACGTGTTAAATTCATTGAATCCGCCTGATAGAGCAAGTATGGAAAACATAAGCGCTAACCCAGCAACTTGTACGATTTGTACTCTTTCGGTCAGGAGTCCCAACATCACGCCTAACGACAAAGTAAATATGGCTGCAAGCAAATAGTGTGAGATGAAACTGATGATGGCCAAGCCCCCTGGTATGTTGAGCGAGAAAACAATTTTTGCAAACAAACAGACGAGTACAAACTGGATGATCGCGATCATCATGTGTACGACAACTTTTGAACCAAGGATTGCAAATGGATTGATGCCAAAAAGAAGGTACCTTTCCATCACGCCTGACTCTCTTTCAGCTGTAATTGAGACAGGAAGTGAAACCAAACATAAAGGAATTAACCCAATACCTGAAGCGATCATGATGTATTTATCAGAAAGATGATAACCGTCTCCGATTTCAATGTTTCCAACACTTCCTACTACGATAACCATCATCATAAGGGGAAATAGTATACTAAAAAATAATACGATCGGGATTCGCAGCAAAATGACCTTCAACTCAATCCCTATATAGCGTAAATACCTCATACGATCTCTCTCTCCGTCTGTTGTCGTATATACGTATAAAGCGTCTTAATATCTTTCGGTTTATAAGTGAAAGGAATATTGTCATGTCGCAACTTCTCCATGACTTTTTCTTCTTCCTCCTGATTTTTTGTCATAAAGATCTTCTGGGTATCTGTTTGTACAAAACGGAGTGACAAATTCTCAAATGACACATCACGATCGATGCTGATTGCTGAGAAAAATTGATGGGTCGCACATAAATTCTCGATTGTATCGAAGGCTAGCAATTTACCATCATCTAAGATCAATAGCTTATCTGCCAATTTTTCGATTTCTTCAAAGTAATGGGATACAATTAGGAGTGTTTTCTCAGAGGTGAGTGATTGGATGAGCTTAATAATTGAATTTCGACTATCGAAGTCTAAGCCAGATGTGATTTCATCGAATATTAATAGAGCGGGATTGTGGAAAATTACTAGAAAAATCGTCAGTCTCTGTTTTTCCCCTCCAGACAAATAAGAGAGTCTTTTATCTACAAGCTTCTGTAGATTAAATCGCTGTAACCCTTCTTGAATGCGTGAATCTGCTAAAGAACAATTACACACGAGCGAAATGATCTCTTTAACTTTCATTAAATCGGAGAACTGATTGTGTTGCATTTGTATACCGACGTCTTTCGTTTGGATATGCCGATGCACGTTGCCATTGTAATGAATTAAGTTCAGAATTACTCGAATCATTGTCGTCTTCCCTGATCCGTTGCTTCCAATAATGCCGATTTTATCTCCTTTTTCAATCGAGATATCAACGTTTTTTAAATCCAAAATGGTTCTGTCTTTTTTCACCACAGATATTTGTTGTAATTCGATTAGTGGCATTCGTAAAACCTCTTTTCTTATTACTTTGACGAATCATACATGAAGAACTCTCAAGAGAAGTTAATATAAACGAAAATAACTTAAATTCTGATTATTTATAACACAATTATAGATACAAGGTATTTACGATGTCAACACTATTTTCATTAGGTAAAAAGCATTAAATCCATTACGAAATTATAACATTTCCAATCTACTAATCTTTATACCTAGCGAATTTTCCCAAAAGAATTTCAGATATTGGTCTTCGTTCGACAAGTTTTTACTCTAATTTTAAATCTCTACTATTAATTATTAACATAGCCTTCCAATACAACTGACTAAGATTGGATTTTTTAAAAAAATAGTTTAGGCGCAATTTACTATTACTAATTCACCGTTCACAGTTGAAAAAAACACAAAAAGGTTCCAGATTGCATTCAAAAACGGACACATTCCCAATACTTTTTCATTCATGCTCACATACTTAAGTAGAGTAGGAAAATCTTACACCTACACAATACATATACATTCATGTGAGACTTCCAAAATACATTATTTTTATATCATCCTGAATTAAAAATCAAATTGACTCAACATGATTTTTCATATATCCTAAAGTTTATTTCATAAAATATTACTGAGGGTTGGGCAAAATGAACACTTTACAATGAAGTGATACGTATCATGCTCTGACCCACAAATAATCCAGATAATTATTATGCACGCTAGTATATGTGGTGCCTCTTCTTGTTCATTGTAGAAGAGGCCTTTATTTGTAAGTGCGCTGAGGAAAGGAGGAAGAAATGCAAAAAGGAAATCCGTGGGCATTGATTCCATTTGTTGTTTTTCTATTATTATTTATCGGCTCGGGAATTGTATTAAATGACTTTTATGCATTTCCTGTAACGGTTGCCATTTCAATTGCTAGTGCTGTTGCCCTCTTCATGAACCATAAAGAAACGATGACCAAAAAAATTGAAGCCTTTACGACTGGCGCTGGGAATTCGAGTGTCATGTTAATGGTCATCATTTTCTTACTAGCCGGGGCATTCTCGGAATCCGCCAAAGGAATGGGCGCGATTGAAGCAACGGTAAACTTTGCACTATCTATCTTGCCACAAAACTTATTAGTTGTTGGCCTGTTTATCATTGCTTGTTTTATCTCTTTAGCAATGGGCACTTCAGTTGGAACGATCGTTGCCCTCGCTCCAATTGGTTTAGCGATTGGGGAGCAAACAGGACTTTCAATACCCCTATTAATGGCAACTGTTATTGGTGGGGCGATGTTTGGTGATAACTTATCATTCATTTCGGATACAACGATTGCATCGGTGCGCTCACAAGGCGCCGAAATGAAAGACAAATTTAAAGTAAACTTTCTTATCGTTATGCCCGCAGCAATTGTCACTTGTGTTCTGTTAGCCTTTTTGACGCTGAATTCCTCAGCCCACGTGACACATGCGAGTTTTGAATGGTACAAGTTAATTCCTTATGTATTCGTTATTGTTTTTGCTTTAATCGGCGTCAATGTCTTTACCGTATTAGCAAGCGGAATCATCCTCGCTGGAACGATCGGCTTACTGGATGGCAGTTATGAAGTGATGACATTTATCGGTGCAATCGGTGACGGCATGAGCAATATGTTTGAGATGGCCTTTTTAGCGATGTTAATTGCCGGTATGGTCGAGGTCATTAAGCATAATGGCGGTATTGATTTTATCGTACATATTGTCACGCGTAAAATTAAGTCACAAAAGGATGCCCAATTTGCAATAGCAGGTTTAGTTGGTTTAACCGACCTTTCAACCGCCAATAATACGATAGCCATTATGATTGTTGGACCACTAGCCAAAAACATTGCCGACCAATACGCGATTGAGCCACGTAAATCAGCAAGCCTCATTGACATTTTTTCATGTGTAGTTCAAGGAGTCATTCCGTACGGCGCACAATTTATAGCAGCTGCCAGCATCGCGGGCATTTCTCCGATATTAATCATGCAATACTCCTATTACTCGCTTTTAGTCGGCGTTTGCGGAGTCATTGCCATTCTTATCGGTTATCCGAGAATGAAAAATAAAACTATAAAATCGTAAATTTACTTTGTAGTATGATTTATTACATTTAGAAAGCTGTGATGAAAATCCTAAAGACGAATGGATTTTCATCACAGCTTTTTTCATTTCACCAAAATACCTTCAACCATGCGATCACTAGCTAGTCAACTCGGGTCAGGAATTTCAACTTTTTCTCCCCATTGTAAGAAGGTATTACTCGTCGTATCCGTTACCCCCATCATAGTAGCAGTCGAGACATAATATGCTGCTAAATAATTGCTTGTCAGCCATATTCCAACGTCTGTCAAAATGACGCCATTATAATTGATAGGAGCTTCTGGAACAAGATGCCATGCAATATCACTCACCGCATCATCTGCTGGAACGGACTCTTCTCCAACAACAATCCATGTCGGCGATGAAGCAAAATAATCCCGGAGTACGAGAGGGTTTGAAAAAACTCTAGTCAATTTAATAATTCCATTTGCTAAATTGACGTCAGGGTCAGATGAATGATCTTCTTCCTGAATCCATTTTCCATTATCTCCTTTATACCACCCTGTATTCCCTTTAATAATGACACTATTTTGTCCTTCTCTCACATTCATCGAGAAATCGGGGTCCCATAAAAAATCAACAACAGTCGGAGGTGCAGCTGAAGATTCCACTCGATGGGTTCCTGTGCCCGCAGCTAACATCGCTGCCACGATACAATCGGCTAATTTCCCACCCTCAATTACCGCATTCGATTCAAGAATAATTCCTTCGCATTCTAGCAGGGATTGCTCTTCCTGGACTTCTTCCTCTAATTCCTCTTCATTTGCCTCCTGAGGTTCTTGCTTCGACACGTCTTCTACCCCTGTTGATTGCTCATTGTCTTTAGATGAATCAGGTAGTGACGATTCCCCCGAATTTTTGCTAGATGGACTACACGCCGTGAGTAATAGTGCAAACACCAATAGCAGTGCAGCTATGATGAGCTGCATAATATTACGACTGCTCCCTAAGCGGAATACCTGATTTTTACATATAGAGTTTTTCAATCCTCTGCTCCCATTTCCTAACCATTCGATCATATGTATTCTGTCAGTAAACATCTATTATATGAAACATCAAGAAACATTTAGACCGAGTATGTAAAATATTTTGCGTGATTAAAAAATCCGATATTTACCAAAATACGTTTTCTTGGAGATTCAAGTCACACAAACCACTTTTAAGCAATATCCCCACCATGCATGGAAAACATATAGAATTCCGATCCATCTGTTAATGTCCAGCCATCAAAGAAAGAACTCGCATGAAACAAATCTACAAAAATATTGTCAAATTGTAAGATTAGAAGTGGACATTGTTCTAATAACTGAATGTCTTTAATTGTTTTACCAACCAATAACTCTTCAATTGATTTCCACTCCTTATGATTAGATTGGATATCAGTTTCGCCTAGTAATATTCCACTTGTATCCCGAATTCTCCAAGGACATTCAATAATAATTGCACCTTTTCCCAATTGAATAATGAAGTGAACTTCTGAATCAATAGCAGTGACTTTTTCTCCAATCATATCATGAAAAGTGACATTACTTATTTTTGTATGCCATAGTCTACGTGCAAGTGTGATGATCATTTCATTTATCTTCTCTTCTGTATAGCCATGCTGCTTATCTCCATCCTGATAATTATTAATCACATTACTGATTTCCCGCCAATTCATTTGTTCCTCGAATAAGTCATGTTTGATTGTGCACCTGTATATCTCTTTCACAATCGATTTAGCATTTTTAATGGGAATTAATAGTTGTGAGTGTAAGTTCTTTAAATGATAATTTACACATTCTTTTTCAGAAGGAGCTTTTCTTTTCATTACCTTCATAGTATTTGCAAACATTTCTTCAATCTCAAAGAAATTTAAAGGCTCTCTCATACTAGCTAACTTCTTCATTTCAATTATATCCATATATAAATGATTTTTTGCCCACTCTATATAGTCTGATGCTTCTACTGTGTCAGTATATTTTTTATAATACAACTCTAAAATTTCTATCTCCATCTCCCCCTTTTTTTTCACTATGTTTAAGAAAAACCACCTTTATCCAATAAGGTGGTCTTCTTGATGAATCGCATTAATATTCTTTTTTTAGGTAGCCCATTATACTATTTTACCAAGAAAACCTTAACGTAATATTCCCTTTTGGTATTGATCCACACCTTGCTACCAAGGCTATTCCAACTCTATCAACGCCACGCACTCCACATGACTCGATTGCGGGAACATATCCACCGGCTGCACTTCTTTCGTCCGGTAGCCCCCATCCTCCAACATGCGCAAGTCACGTGCTAAGGTTCCAGGGTTACACGATACATACACAACACGCTTCGGCTTGTACTTTAAGATTGTTTGCAACAGCTTCTCGTCGCAGCCTTTGCGTGGCGGATCGACGACTAATACATCGAATCGCTTTCCTTGCTCGTACCATTTCGGAATGACGTCTTCCGATGCGCCTGCTTCGAAGTATGCATTTGTAATACCGTTTAGTTCAGCATTTCTTTTTGCATCCTCGATTGCTTGAGGGACGATTTCAACGCCGTATACTTCTTTTGCTTGTTGAGCGAGGAAGAGTGAGATCGTTCCGATTCCACAGTATGCGTCAATGACGGTTTCATTGCCCGATAGCTCTGCATATTCGAGTGCATGACGATAGAGCACTTCCGTTTGCGCAGGGTTCACTTGGTAGAAGGAACGGGCAGAGATTTCAAATTGGATATCACCGATTGTGTCAATGATAACCGATTTTCCGTACAAACAAATTGTTTCATTGCCAAAGATGACGTTTGTCTTTTCACCGTTCACATTTTGCATGATGGACGTTACTTCCGGAAGTACGCGTTTAATGACGGCTACAATTGCATCACGTTGTGGGAATTTCTTTTTGCTTGTTACGAGGACAACCATGATTTCTCCGGTCGCTTGTCCTTTTCGTACGACTAGGTGGCGCAACATCCCCCGATGCGTGCGCTCATTGTATGCGTCCACGCCGTGGATGAGCATTTCCCGTTTTAACGTAGCCATTAATTCGTCTGCTTCTTCACTTTGGATGATACAGACGTCCGTATCGACAATATGATGGGAGCGCGATCGGTAAAAACCGGCAACCACTTCTCCGTTTCGTTCGCTGAAAGGAATTTGGGATTTATTGCGATAGCGCCAAGGGTCTTGCATGCCTTTTACAGGATGTACAGGTACGTCAGGCAGTTTTGCAATGCGGTCCATCACATCTCGGACTTGTTTCTGCTTTTGCAGCAGTTGGCCTTCGTACGACAAGTGTTGCAGTTGGCAACCACCACATTGTTCAAACACGTGACACGGGGCATCTATTCGCTCTGGAGAAGAAGTTACCACATTCAACAGGCGTGCAAATCCATAATTCTTCAACGTCTTGCCCACTTGTACTTCTACTTCCTCACCAGGCAACGCACCATGTATAAAAAGTGGATAGCCTTCCACTTTCGCAACGCCTGATCCGTCATGCGTCAAATCCTCCACATATACGGTCAGACGATCATTTTGATTGACAATAAAAGACATGTTTACTTCCTCCAAATTTCGTATGTACCCAGTTTAGCATGTTTCGCGTAATCTTAACGGAAAATGTACAACTTTCTAATGAAAAAGAGCGGAGGAACTTCATGCGTCCCCCGCTACTTTTTGTACGATTATCAGTGTTGGCATTCTTCACTTTTTCGTTCGACTCTTCGTCACCGCACTATCAAGCGGGGCAACGAGGAACGCAACGATAATTGCAAGTATGAGAACGACGAATGGTGCGTAGAAAATGATAAACTCGGATAAGAATTCTGCCATGTTGTTTCCTCCTTACGCGTGGTGATCTTCTTTTCCACGCACATAGTCTTTATTGAACAAGAACAGGCGTAATAGCAAGAAGAGTGATGGGATTAACAAACAAAGCCCTAGAATAAACGCTACTACGAGTGAGATTGCCATTGCCGGATTCGTGAAACTATCGTAAATCGTCAAATACGGATAGAGCAAGTATGGATAATGCGATGCCCCGTATCCGAAAAAGGCAAATGCGAATTGACCTACTAACAATGCAAACGCCCATCCGTATTGCTGTTTCTTCAATAGCAGGTATACCGTTCCAACAAACAGGATGAACGATATGAGGAACATTGGCCAGAATGTCTGGATATTTGCATAGTGGTCGGGATTATGTTTTCGAAGTTCAAAAATTATTCCGCCCGCTGTAACGATTGTTGGCAACGACCATATCAATGCATATTTACGAAGCAGTTTCGTCGCTTCCCTGTCGCCTGCTTTATTTGCATACCATGTCAAAAAGACCGCGGATATATAGAGTGTTGCTGCAATACTTAGTACGACAATCGACCACGTCAAGGGACTCGTGAACAGCTCCCAGTAGTCAAGCACAGGATTGCCGTTGACCATTTCGATGAAGCCGCCTTCTGAAATCGTTAAGACAATGGAGAGGGATGCGGGAATGAGTAATCCCGCAAGCCCATACATGAATGAGTAACCTTTATGTCCTCTTGCACCATACGTTTCAAACGCATAATACGAGCCACGAATGGCGAGTAAGATAACCCCGAAACTGACTGGTACTAAAAGTGTCGTTCCATAATAGAAAGCCGTTTTCGGGAAAAACCCGATAATGCCTACGAAGAAGAACACGAGAAATACATTTGTCACTTCCCACACAGGTGATAAATAACGTTGGATGACTTTCGTCAAAATCCGTTGCTTTCCAGTCATCAAACTGTAGGCGTTAAAAAAACCTGCCCCAAAGTCGATGGCACCGACGACAATATAGCCGAATAAAAACGTCCATAAAACAGAGATTCCTAAGATTTCTAAGTTCAATGTACGTCACCGCCTTTTTCGGTATGGCGATCTTCCAGCTCACGTTCTACTGGATTATTACGGAACATCCTTCTTAACACAACGATACTTCCGATACCGAGTACTAAATACAATAAAGCGAACAGGATGAGCATAAGATCCACATGCCCACTTGTCGTTGCGGCATCTTCAACCCGCATAATGTGCCGTAATATCCACGGCTGGCGACCAACTTCTGCTAGCCACCATCCTGATTCAATGGCAATGAATGACAACGGACCGCCTAAAACGATCAACCAACGGAACCACCGCGTTGTAACACTCTTCCAACCGCGTTTAATGCCGATCCAGAACCAAGCTGCCAAGAAGACCATCCACATGCCGATTAATACCATGATGTTAAATAAGTAGTGGATATATAACGGCGGGACTTCATCTTCTGGGAATTGGTCCAACCCGATCACTTCTGCTGTTGGGTTGTTATGCGCGAGTAAAGACAATCCAAATGGGACTTTAATGGCGTACTTTACTTCTCCATCATCCATGATACCTAATAATAGGAGTGGTGCATTTTCTTGTGTTTCAAAATGCCATTCGGCAGCTGCTAACTTCTCTGGTTGGTATTCCGCCAAGTATTTTCCCGAGAAGTCTCCGATCATAGCCGTTCCAATTGCAAAAATGAGACCGACTTTCATCGTGAGAAATAGTGCTTTTTTATGATAAATATGATCTGAGCCTTTTAATAGACGGAACGCTGCAATGGCAGCAAGTACGAAAGCTGCCGTCATGTAAGCTGTAATGACGACATGCGCAACTTTCGTTGGCATTGCAGGGTTGAACATCGCGATGATTGGGTTAATATTCACAAGTTCCCCATCTACAATATCAAACCCTTGTGGAGCATTCATAAATGCATTCACCATTGTAATGAATACAGCAGAGAAAGAAGCGCCAATCGCTACAGGGACTAGCAACAGTAAATGCTTCTTCTGGTTTTCAAAACGGTCCCACGTATATAAGTAAATTCCTAAGAAAATAGCTTCAAAAAAGAATGCGAACGTTTCCATGAACAACGGAAGTGCGATGACATTCCCTGCAAGCTCCATAAAGTTCGGCCAGAGTAATGACAACTGCAAACCGATTGCAGTACCGGTTACAACACCGACTGCTACAGTAATGACAAAACCGCGTGCCCATCTACGTGCAAGTAGAATATAGTGCTCGTCGTTTTTTCGAATCCCGACCCACTGTGCAATCATAATCATGAGCGGTACACCCACCCCGATGGTTGCATAGAGAATGTGGAAGGAAAGCGTCAACTCCGTTAATACACGCGAATAAAATACAGCTTCTTCGTTCCCCATCTCGTCCCCTCCTCAGCTTCCAAAAATTCTTCCAAGAATCGAAACTAGCATGATGCCTGCTACAATAAATGCCAACCACATCAATCTTTTTTCATGTTTTTTATACACGAGGAATCCCTCCACATTATAAAACAGCTATCTACCTATTCATTCCCTATTTTACGCCTAAAAAACTGTATAGGGCGGTATTTTTGTGAAGAGTTTTCGACAAGCAAATCAGCTTGACAATAATTAGAATCTTTCGTATACTAAAGAAATCATAATGGGGTGAACAAAATGAAAGTGAAGAGAAAAGTGTTAGCGTACATTACAAAGGGAGAAAACACAGAGCGTAAAATCCTTGTGTTTGAGCAAAAAGACAATCCTGACGCAGGCATTCAAGTACCTGGCGGAACGATTGAAGATAACGAGTTGCTGATCGATGCACTGTATCGTGAAATCGAAGAAGAAACAGGTATTCGACGCGATCAACTGGAACTAAAAGGAAAAGTGAATAAGCGCAATTACTTTCCAACGCACCAGCAAGATACTGTCCATGAACGCAATATCTTTCATCTGACGTATATTGGGGATTGTGATGTAGAGTGGGATAATTGTGTAAACAGCACGGGCAAAGATAACGGAATGGTATTTCATTGTAAATGGATCCCTGTTCACGAATTACCAGCACTTGCAGCTGGTCAAGGGGACGAAATCGAATTTATTATGTGAAATTGCAAAAACTGCATTGGATTGTTCAATCCAATGCAGTTTTTTTATCTTCATGTGCAATACGGTCTTGATCGCGAATCGCATCTAACGGAACAAACATCTCAATGTGACGATACAAGTTTTGGAAAGTGGCAGGTAATGTACCTCCATATTCTCCATCCAAATTTAACAACACTTCCTCAGAAGAAGTGATTGTTACTTTCTCTGCTTGCGAGGAGATCACTAAAGGATCATCCAAATGTTCTCCACGTAAGGCTAAACTGACGACTCTAATAAATTCTGCTATATTACACTTTTTCAGAACAAGCAATGTAAATTTCCCGTCGTTAATACTCGAGTTGGGTGCTAATTTTTCTAATCCACCGACTGAGTTCGTAAGCCCAACGAGAAATAACATAACCTCTCCTTCAAAAACGTTATCGTCGTATTCGATACGAACGTTTGATGAATGGATGGAAGGGAGCATCTCAATTCCTTTTAAGTAGTATGCTAATTGACCAAGGACGGTTTTCAATCGACTCGGTACTTCATACGTCAACTCCGTCATTCTTCCGCCACCTGCGATGTTGATGAAATAACGATTATTCATCAATCCGACATCGACCGGAATCGTATCCCCTTTTAAAATAATTTCAAGGGCATCGTCAATATCTCTCGGTATGCGCAAAGCACGGGCAAAATCGTTCGTCGTCCCCGTAGGAATGAGTCCGATTTTAGGTTTCTTCTCAAACGGTGAAACCCCCGCCACCACTTCGTTTAAAGTACCGTCACCACCTGAAGCGACGATCAAGTCGAAGTTCCGTTCAACCGCCAATCTCGCTGCTTCCGTCGCATCGCCTTCTCCTGTCGTTGCATGAACGGATGTTTCATAACCCGCCTTCTCCATCTTTTCTAGCACCTCTGCAAGATGCTTCCGAAAAATTTCACGACCTGCTGTCGGATTATAAATGATACGTGCACGCTTCATCCTAATTCCCTCTCAATTCATACAAATTCTAACACGCTAAACACAAACGTGTGCCGAAAATATCCATTTGAATTTGCAACCGATTTCTCATTTTGATTGTTGTAACACCGGCATAAACGTTTTGCGAATGTCTTCATAGACAGTCAACCATAATTCATGTTGCGTCGTATATTCTTTCATTAATTGTTCAATAAAGGCTTGTTGTCGTTCTTCAAAATCTGGTGCATCCTTGTCTGGCAACTGGCTTTTACGTGCCAAGACGTCTTCTTGAATAGAAGCAGCACGCGGGCCCCATTTCGCTAACACATTGCCTTCATCATCCAATAACAAGTAGATTGGAATGGAACGGCCACCGTTCGTCAAATACCGGTCTATCAATTCTGTATCTGCATCCCGGTAGACGACGCGTACGTCCAATAAAGCAGCCTCTGCAATCTTACGGAGTATCGCATTATTCATCATTGCATCGCCACACCAATCTTCGGTGATGACAAGAATTCTTGGACTTTTTTCTTTTAATAAACCGATGAACTCATCGTCTTTCGGTACATCGAATTTTTCGTACACACCGAAACTATTCTCTTTATGCTTTTCCATTTGATCCATGTATGCTGTAAGTGTAATGGCTTCTTCAAAATATTGCTGCTCGCTTTTCAATCCCTCTCACACTCCCTTTTCTTTAGTGTATAGCTATTCGTAATGCGAATCAAATAGGATGCCACTAAAGAAACACAAAAACAATCCTATACAGAGACTTATGAAAGACTCGTATAGGATTATTCAGAAATACGTTATCGCTTATTAATTTCTTCGAGAAGTATTTTATTGACAAGTGGTGGGTTTGCTTGCCCTTTTGTTGCTTTCATCACTTGTCCGACGAGGAAACCGACAGCGCGGTCCTTACCGTTTTTGTAATCTTCGATCGATTGTTCGTTAGCATCCAATATTTCCGTTACAATTGTACGAAGTGTGCCTTCATCGGATATTTGAACAAGACCTTTCGCTTTGACGATGTCAGCTGCATTGCCCCCGTTGTCAATGAGTTCTTTAAAGACTTTTTTAGCGATTTTAGAAGATATTGTTCCGTCTGCAATCAATTTAATCATGCTTGCCAGTCCTTCTGGTGTCAAAGCAGTATCATGCAATTCTTTTTGTTCTGCGTTCAAATAAGCAGACACTTCGCCCATCAACCAGTTGGACGCTAGTTTTGCATCCGCGCCTGCAGCAACGGTCGCATCGAAGAAATCCGACATCTCTTTCGTCAATGTTAGGACGTGTGCGTCGTATTCCGGCAAGTCCAGTTCTTGTACATATCGTGCTTTTCGTGCGTCTGGTAACTCAGGAATTTCTGCACGGACACGATCCATCCACTCTTGGTCGATATGGATTTCGGAAAGATCCGGATCGTTGATGAAACGATAGTCATTCGCACTTCCTTTAACCCGCATAAGAACAGTTTGCCCTGTCGCTTCGTCATAACGGCGTGTCTCTTGCACAATTTTACCGCCAGCTAAGAGGATTTTCTCTTGGCGCTCCACTTCATTCGCAATCCCTCTGCGTACAAAGTTGAAAGAGTTCAAGTTCTTTAATTCGGTCTTCGTGCCAAATTTCTCTTCACCGATTGGTCGTAACGATATGTTCGCATCACAACGGAGAGATCCTTCTTCCATTCGTACGTCAGAAACGCCTGTATATTGAATAATTGCTTTCAGTTTCTCCAGGAAAGCATACGCTTCTTCAGGTGAACGAATATCTGCTTCTGTAACGATTTCAATGAGTGGTGTACCTTGTCGGTTCAAATCGACAAGTGAATAGCCGTTATCAGAGTGTGTCAATTTCCCTGCATCTTCTTCAAGATGGACGCGTTCAATGCGGATTTTTTTCTTTTTGCCATTCACCTCAATTTCAATCCAACCGTTTGAGCCTACTGGACGGTCGTCTTGTGAGATTTGATACGCTTTCGGGTTATCTGGGTAGAAATAGTGTTTACGGTCAAAGTTCATGACACGTGCAACTTCACAGTTCAATGCCATAGAGGCTTTCATGCCGAATTCAACAGCTCTTCTGTTCAATGTAGGCAATGTACCTGGGTAAGCTAAGTCTGTCACGTGAATGTTCATGTTTGGTGCTGCACCGAAATGCGCTGGAGCTGGTGAAAAGATTTTCGTATCCGTCTTTAACTCGACGTGGACTTCAAGTCCGACAATTGTTTCAAAGTTCATTATTCATGTCCCTCCCCAATAGATGGAGTACGTTTATGAAATTCAGTCGCTTGTTCGAATGCGTGCGCCACTCTATATAGAGTCGCTTCGTCAAAATGTTTACCGATCATTTGCAATCCGATCGGTAAGCCATCAGAGAAACCGCATGGAACGGAGATGGCAGGTAGGCCAGCTAAGTTGACTGAAACTGTTAAAATATCGTTCGTATAAAGTGTCAGCTGATCTCTCACGATACCACCGATCTCATAAGCGGTTGTAGCGCTCGTTGGACCAACGACAATATCGTAGTTCTCATAGAGGTTCGCAAAATCTTGCGCAATCAGTGTACGTACTTTTTGTGCTTTTACGTATAATTCATCATGGTGCCCATCGCTTAACGCGTATGTACCGTAGAGAATACGTTTTTTCACTTCAGTGCCGAAACCTTCAGCACGTGAACGCAAATAGATCTCTTCCAAGTTCTTTGCATCATCAGGACGGTAGCCATAACGAATACCATCAAATCGTGCAAGGTTTGAAGAAGCTTCAGCAGTTGCAATTGCATAGTAAGTCGGTGATGCATAACGAGCATGTGGAAGTGATACTTCTTCCCATGTTGCACCCATGCTTTCAAGGACATCAAGGGCTTGTCTAACAGATGCTTTTACATCTTCCGCAACCCCTTCGCCCATGTATTCTTTCGGAACAGCAATCCGCAACCCTTTAATATCGCCCGTTAAACCAGCTCTAAAGTCAGGTACTTCTTTAGACGACGAAGACGAATCACGGTGATCGAGTCCTGCAATTGCACTCAGCAATAAGGCATTGTCTTCTACCGTACGCGTAAGCGGTCCGATTTGATCTAAAGAAGAAGCAAATGCAACAAGACCGTTACGGGAAATTCGACCGTATGTCGGTTTCATTCCAACAATCCCGCAAAAAGCGGCCGGTTGACGAACCGATCCACCTGTATCCGTCCCTAGAGAGAATAATACTTCGCCTGCTGCTACAGCAGCTGCTGATCCACCCGACGAACCACCAGGTACACAGTCCAAGTTCCAAGGATTCCTTGTGACCTTGAATGCAGACCGTTCAGTCGTAGAACCCATCGCAAATTCATCCATGTTCAATTTACCGACACTGATCATACCAGCTTGGTTAATTTTCTCCATTACAGTTGCGTCATAGACAGGCACAAAGTTTTCGAGCATTTTGCTCGCACAAGTCGTAACTGTCCCTTTTGTAATGATGTTATCTTTAATGCCGATCGGTAAACCGAATAGTGTCCCACGGTTCTCCATTGGTTCGTTATCCAGTTTTTCTGCTCTTGTAAGTGCCTCATCTTCTGTCACTGTAAGGAAGGCTTGTACTTTGTCATCCAAATGAGCGATTTGTTTGAATGCATCTTCGGTTACTTCTTTGACAGAAACTTCTCGGTTATGTAATAGTGCTTGAAGTTCTGTTGCCGTCTTTTTCATTAACATCATCTTACATCCTCCTAAAGTTCCTTCTTACAGGATATTCGGAACTTTTATCATTCCGTTTTCATGCTCTTTTACACTTTTCAACATGTCATCGCGGTCCAGAATATCTTCCGGATGATCTTCACGGAGAACATTGAATAGTTGCAATGGATGTGTCATCGGTTCTATGTCAGTTGTGTCGACTTCTTGCAGTTCTTCTGCAAATTCAACTAACTCGGAAATGATTGTTGAAAAGAGCTCTGTGTCTTGATCCGAGACAGCAATTCTAGCAAAATTTGCATAGTACCGCACATCATCTTGTGTAAACTTCGTCATTTTCGTTCCTCCCTATTGCAATTGTACGACTAATCATACCACCTAACAGGTATGTTGAAAAGTAACTGTTCCAGGAACAAACCGCTACGAATAAGAGGGATTGTTAAGATTTAACTCGAATGTATTTCAGTAGTTTACATCGTATTTATTCTTAACAAACCCATTATACTTCTTACCATTTATAGTCAGTAGCCATAAATATGAACAAATGGCTCCTCATCCGCTGCCTTTTTGACAATAAGCGCTTCAGGACCATTCACAGATGTAATGCTCACTTCCACATCAATATCCTTATAATAATCTTTCACTTTTGACGTCACAAATTGCGTAAAACCAATCGTTTCGCTTTTACCGAAAAACTGGATTGGAATAGTAATTGTTAGCGACTGCATCCGATTGTCTATGAAATGTCCTGTTGCAACGACGTTCACAAAACTTGGAAAGTACTTATCGATGTCCTGTTTGAAATTGTTGTACGTCGTGTTAATATCCCGGTAATTTTCAATTGAAGACGACGCTGGAAGCAAAACGTACTGTTCGTTCACTTCTTTCCATCCATTTGGAGTCGTTTTCCCTTTATCAAAAAGAGTTGTTGCAAAGTAAGAACCAGGCACGATCGAATTCCGTTTTTGTTGTTTAAATAAGCCTACGACAATTGGAATATCTTGAAACCCTTCTTTTGCCCGCATTCTTTTAACAATTTCTTCTGCAGCTTTCATGCCTTGCTGTTCAAGTTCTTTGTCCGGAATCGTCGTTTCTTTACCATTTTTGCCATAATAAACGGAGTTTAACGCGAGTCCGATTGAAATGCCTGATAACCGTAATTTTTTATCATCGGTTAACGTCAAATAGTTCTGTTCAATAATATGGGCTAAAAATATCGGCTGCTCTTCCTCCGATTCCCCTTGTGCTGCTGGTGGGTTCAGTCCTTCAGCGTTTGTTGAGCTTCTAGATAACCAAGCTCTTGTAGTATCGGTATCAATATATTGCCCTTCTTGAAAATAGTATTTTTTTGTATCAAAATGCTGTGTGGATAACCGCAAAAGGCCTTGTTCGGCTTCCTCAATATCGTATTTTGTGTAAATATTATTTACGACAAGTCCACGACTGGCACTTTTCTTAAAAGGGAGTAGCGTTGGATAATAGTCATCTTTTAATTGTGCTTCTGGAATAATGACGGTCTCTTCCACTTTTTCATCGTTTTCTTGTATGACTTCCTCTTTTTTAGGACCGATTGATGGTAAACAACCACTTAAGAAAATAGCAGTCGCCGCAACCGGTATTAGTAATAACCTTTTCATTACGAATTACTCCTTTTCACCGAGTGCATCGACAAGCTCGGTTTCGTTCCATACAGGAATACCAAGTTCTTCAGCTTTGGCCAGTTTTGAACCCGCGTCTTCTCCTGCGATGACGAGATCCGTCTTTTTGCTTACGCTCCCACTGATTTTGCCACCTAACGCTTCAATTTGCTCTTTTGCTTCATTACGCGTTAAAATGGATAATTTTCCTGTCAGGACGATTGTTTTTCCTGCAAAAGGACCTTCAGTCGGTACTTCCTGGCGGGTACGACCTTTATAAGTCATATTCACACCAAAAGTCTTTAGTTTGTCAAGGACTTCCTGGACATCTTCATTTGCGAAAAATGTAACGACGGAGTCAGCAACCTTCTCACCAATTTCATGAATTGCAATGAGTCGTTCTACGTCAGCCTCAGCTAATGCATCTATCGTACCGAATTCTTCAGACAACAAAGTTGCTGCTCTTGCGCCGACATGTCGGATTCCAAGGCCAAACAGGAGCTTTTCCATAGAATTCTCTTTCGAAGCGGCAATTGCATTTACGAGATTGGTCGCAGATTTTTCACCCATTCTTTCTAAGGACAGCAGTTGCTCTTTCGTAAGCGCGTACAAATCGGCTACATCTTTCACAAGACCTGTCGTATAAAGTTGGTCCACAACACGTTCCCCAACACCTTCAATGTTCATCGCATTTCGAGAGACAAAATGGATAAGTGCTTCTTTCATTTGAGCTGGGCATTGTGGATTCACACAACGTAAAGCGACTTCTCCTTCAATCCTGACCAGATCAGAATCACATACCGGACAGTTTTCCGGCATATGATAGGGCACTTCATCTCCATTACGCTGGTCCATCACGACACTTACAACTTCAGGGATGATATCGCCTGCCTTACGGATGATGACTGTATCGCCGATGCGGATATCTTTTTCTCGGATGAGGTCTTCATTGTGCAATGAAGCTCTAGAAACAGTCGTACCGGCAACTTTTACCGGGTCTAGTAGTGCAGTTGGTGTGACAACTCCTGTACGGCCGACGCTTAACTCAATATCACGTAGTTTCGTAAGGACTTCCTCTGCTGGGAATTTATAAGCAGTTGCCCAACGCGGACTTTTTGCTGTAAATCCCAATTGCTCCTGCTCTTCGTAGCTATCGACTTTAATGACGATTCCATCGATTTCATAGTCCAAATCCTGTCTACGATTTTGCCATGATTCAATGAAAACAAGCACGTCTTCAATCGTTTTGCATCGTTTACTGAACGGATTCGTCTGAAAACCGAGAGAAGCTAAATAGTCCAGTGAATCTGCATGCGTATCTTGACCGTAAGCACCGCCATCGCCGCCGATTCCATATATAAATACAGACAGGTTCCGGCTTGCCGCAATTTTAGGATCCAATTGACGGAGTGAACCGGCAGCTGCATTTCGTGGATTCGCAAAAGGTTCTTCGCCGTTTTCATCCCGTCGTT
This sequence comes from Sporosarcina saromensis, assembly GCF_033253735.1. Classification (NCBI taxonomy): domain Bacteria; kingdom Bacillati; phylum Bacillota; class Bacilli; order Caryophanales; family Caryophanaceae; genus Sporosarcina; species Sporosarcina saromensis. Next base: position 38,892 of record NZ_JAUBDI010000021.1, read on the forward strand.
CATTCAACCGCATAAATGATTTTTTCGGCATATATGCTTCACCACGAACCTCAATGGTTACCGGTTCAGCAAGTTCTAACGGAATGGCATGAATGGTCTTTAGATTGGCTGTAATGTCCTCACCAATCGTTCCATCCCCGCGTGTGGAGCCTTGTACAAATTCTCCATTTTCATATCTTAATGAAACGGCTAAGCCGTCTATCTTTAATTCACAAATATAACTGAGCGGTTGCCCCGTGCCCGCTTGTACACGTCGATCGAAGTCACGGATATCCTCTTCGTTGAACACATTGGAGAGACTTAACATCGGGTACGCATGGATGACTTTACTAAATCCAGCTAAAACGTCACCGCCTACTCTTTGCGTAGGGGAATTGGGATGTATCAACTCTGGGAACTGTGCTTCAATGGCAATTAGCTCCTGCAAATGGGCATCATAAACGGAATCGGAGACAAGTGGCTCGTCCATTACGTAATAGGCATGTCCATACTTCTTCAGCAAATCATTTAGTTCTTGCACGCGCTTTTCAGCTTCTTTTCGTTCCATTTGTTCCTCTCCCTATGCTTTTTCTATTGGAGCGAATTTGGCGAGTAGCCGCTTCACGCCGATTGGATTCGGAAAAGCGATATCCAGTTCGACATCGTCCTCTTTCCCTTTCACGCTAACGACCATACCGGTCCCCCATGTTTTGTGAACCGCTTTATCGCCAGCTTTCCATCCTAGCTTCTCTCCGCCACTCGTTTTGTAAACAGGTTTTTTGACCGCTGGACGTACTGGTGCAGATGAGCGACCAAAACCGCCCGAAGAGAATCCATATGAATTCGTAGACGCCACTTCCAAAATGTCTTCAGAGATTTCATGCAAGAATCGGGACGGGTTATTGTAACTAGTACGACCAAAAATCGTTCGATAGGCAGCACAAGTTAAAAACAATCTTTTTTCTGCGCGCGTGATTGCCACGTATGCAAGTCGACGTTCCTCTTCCATTTCTGCACTGTCACCAATTGAACGGGAATGCGGAAAAATATTCTCTTCCATACCAATGACAAAGACGACCGGGAACTCCAATCCCTTTGCAGCATGCATGGTCATAAGGACGATTTTCTCCGTCGATTGGTTCGTCTCTTTATCCAACGAGTCAATATCCGCAATGAGCGCCAAGTCTGTTAAGAAGGCAACGAGTGAGCGGTCACTATCATCCTCTTCTGCCCGCTTCTCAAAAGCTTCCGTTACGGATAAGAACTCATCAATATTTTCAAGACGGCTCTCCGCTTCAATCGACTTTTCGCGTTCTAACATCGCACGATAACCCGTTTTTTCGAGTACTTGTTCAACCAATTCCGTAACCGGTAAATATTCCTGCATTTTTGCAAAGCCTTCGATCATGTCTCTGAACTTGACCGCTTCATTGGCCGCTTTTGCAGTAAGCCCCATGAAGTGGACTTCCTGTAGTGCGTCGAAAATGGAGCGTTCGTTTTCAAGTGCAAACATTGCCATCCGCTCAAATGACGTTGCGCCAATGCTACGTTTTGGTTCATTAATAATACGTGCCAGTGCTAAATCATCGTCAGGATTGGCTATTAATCGTAAGTACGCGAGTAAGTCTTTAATTTCTTTACGATCGTAGAACTTTGTCCCCCCCACGATCGTGTAATCCAAATTGGACTTTACTAAATATTCCTCAATCATCCGGGATTGAGCGTTCGTGCGATAAAGGACAGCAAACTGATCGAGCGACAAATTCTCTTCCTCTTTCAGCTCAATAATCTTTTGCACAATGTATTGTGACTCGTCTTTCTCGTCGGCTGCTTTATAAACAGTGATGGCATTCCCGTTTTCGTTTTCAGTACGCAGTTTTTTATCGTATCGACTTTCGTTGTTTTGAATGACATCATTCGCCGCTTGTAATATCGTCTTTGTTGAACGATAGTTTTGTTCCAGCATGATAACCGTTGCATCCGTATAATCTTTTTCAAACGAAAGGATATTACCGATATCCGCACCACGCCATCTATAAATGGACTGATCTGAATCCCCGACAACACAAATATTACGGAACTTCGCCGCTAACATTTTAACAAGTCGGTATTGAGCGTTGTTCGTATCTTGGTACTCATCAACGTGAATGTATTGGAATTTGTTCTGATAATAGTCGAGGACATCAGGGACCCGTTCGAACAATGTGAGTGTCATCATGATGAGGTCGTCAAAGTCGAGGGATTGGTTTTGACGTAATTTCTTTGTGTACCCTTCATAGACAGTTGCAACCGTTTTTTCATAAGGGTTTTGCATATTAATTTGTGCTTTGAATTTCTCCGCATCGATACATTCGTTTTTCGCAGAACTAATCGTTCCTAGCATCGTGCGTGGATCGTATTGTTTCGAATCGATATTACGTTCTTTTAAAACATTTTTAATCGCTGTCAATTGATCTGACGAGTCTAAGATTGTGAAGTTCTTTGACATGCCAATCCGATCAATATTTCTTCGTAAAATCCGGACGCACATCGAGTGGAACGTTGACACCCACATGCGCTCACCCGTACCTGGTCCTAACAGGCTGTCAATTCGCTCCCGCATTTCACGTGCGGCTTTATTTGTAAAGGTGATTGCCAGAACATTGGAAGGATACACGTTTTTTTCAACAATCAAATATGCAATTCTATGTGTCAACACTCTGGTCTTCCCAGATCCTGCTCCTGCCATGATAAGCAATGGACCTTCCGTTTTTTTAACTGCTTTCGCTTGTTCCGGATTCATGCCGGCAAGTAGGTTTTCGCTTAGTTCATTCATAAGGAATTCCGCCTTTCTTAGAACGTTTGTTCTTTATTATACATGATATTCCTCATCAATGGGACATCGTTTGCACAGCTTGTACGGTCGTTAACGCCGCTTCCAAATCTTCATAGATGACATTACCTACTATTACCGTATCGGCTAGGCGTGCCATTTCCCTTGCGTCCTCAGCATTGCGAATGCCGCCACCATAGAATAATTTCGTGTTCTCAAGCACGCGTGCAGCCGCTTTGACGATCGCTGGATCCCCAAACATTCCACTGTATTCTAAGTAAAAGACAGGTAACTTGAACAAATGCTCCGCCATGCGTGCATACGCGACGACATCCTCTTCATCAGGTACTTTATCGACACCTGTCAATTTTGCAGCTTTACAATCGACATTTACGATACAATACCCTTCAGCAATGACTTCTTCCCAATTCATCATATGACCGTATTCTTTTAACGCAGCATGATGGATTCCGTTGATCCACTCTGTCTTGGACGCATTTAACACAGTTGGAATGAAATAAAAGTCAAATCCAGGTGTCACCGAATCGACAGTCGATACTTCAAGAGCGACTGGAACCGAATAGCGACGGATTCGTGCCAGAAGGTCGAGTACGTTCTCCAATGTCACGCCGTCTGACCCCCCTATGATCAAACCGTCTGTCCCTGATTCAGCAAGCCGTTCCAACGCATGATCTGTAATGTTTTTTGCAGGGTCCACTTTAAAGGCGTGACGCCAATTTTTAATATCCATTGTATGACCACCTATTTAGTAAAGTTAACATTTCACGTCTACATGTTGAGGTAAACTCTATCCAACAGTATACCAAAAAAACGAGCGGAAAGATTCTCCGCCCGATTTACTTCTTATCCGTATTCTCTTCTAGTTCAGGATACAAACGGTTGAGCACCATATTGTAACCGCCAGAACCATAATCGACACATCGTCTTACCCGAGAAATAGTCGCTGTACTTGCACCGGTTTCATTTTGAATCCGGTCATATGTCTTCTTTTGTCTCAATGCATGTGCAACTTCTAGACGCTGGGTCATCGATTGCAGCTCACTCATTGTTGCCAGATCATCGAAGAACGAATAGCATTCCTCAATATTCTTCAGTTCCAAAATCGCTTTAAATAGTTGATCCGTTTGCTCACTACGAATTTTATCAATTTGCATATATGTTCTCCCTCTTTCTATTCGTGTCAAGGAGTATAGGAAACGGATTTCGCCAAACCAAGTGACGTTGGGATGACATGGAACCACGTCTTCCCGGGTACCAATTTCACAGGTACACCGTCTTCCACCGGGACGATAAACCCATCAATGTTCTTCCACTCAATTTCTTTTACAGCACCCGCTTGAAAAAGCATTGCCTTGCCGCCACTTTCAATATCTACCGCTTGTCTACCCTCGTTGTCAATTGTCCGGTGGGCAGTCTCTATGACAACAACATTTGCCACTTCAACCGGTAAATTGTTTTCTTTATCGACTGTCAAGACGTCATTCACCATACGCTGGTAAGTCCCGTTATCCGGGTTGTAAGCAAACGTACTGATGAATTCTTTGTTGTTACTGAAACGAACAACAAGCATTGAGGCGATATCTTCTATTTTAGCATCCTCAAGCGATTCATGGAACGTAAACGGAGGAATCTTTGTGACAACAGCCTGCGATTTTGTCATTTCAATCGCTTTCCGTACATTTTCATTACTAATATAGGAATTATGTGGCGCTTTACGCTCAACCGACCTTTTAAACAGAATGCCATCATACTGCATGCCATTCACATGATCGACATACCGTTTATCTAATAATGCCTTCGCATCCGGGCTATACCCATGCGCAACATAAAAAGCATCCATCCCCTTAGCAAGTTCTATAAAATAATCCCTGGCACTTCGAACGGGTCCAATCAATTCTGGCAGCTCGCTTTGAAAGAGTGCCAAAAAACGAGTGACATTGCCTTCCGCCACAAACTCATACACGATATCCGCTGCACTTAGACCTGATTGTGGTCTAGCTTGAGGATGATTATTAATCGTAGCAAGGACTGCACGATCGCCCACTTCAGTTTCACCTTTTACACCTGTAAACAATGTTGGAAAAAGTGCTCGCTCGTCATCCATTCCCTCCTGCTCATCCTCAACTTCAATGATTTCGGGTTTTTCTTGTGTGTGGTCCACTTCTTCTGCATCTGTTTTCTCATTTTTTGAACACGCCGACAACAGCAACAACACGATCGCCAGTCCGACTAGCCATCCCCTGTTTTTCCCTTCCATCTTTTCCCCCTATCTTTCCACTGACGGAATGATCACTTCATTTTTCATTACATGATAAAGTCCTAGCTGCGTAGCTCGAACATAAGGCAAATGCGTCGATTGTAAAAACAAAAAGGTGTAGACCGCATCTCCATGTTGGTAACCCCGAGTCGCTAAAGCTTCTTTTAACGCCACTTCCTCTTCAATTAAACGCTCTACAGAGGAAGCAGATAATCCCCCACCAATCGGTAGAGCGATGGAAGCAACAACTTCGCCATCTTCGACAAGCACCATTCCACCGTTCATCCGTTTCATCTCATCAAATGCTTGCTTCATCGCACCCTTATCTTTGCCAATCAAAATGAGATCACCTGTATTTGAATACGACGAGGCCAATCCTTGAACTTGATTGGCAAAGCCTTTTATGACTGTGTTCACACGCCACTTCCCATGTCGATCGACAAGTAGAAGAAAACTTTCATCATGTTCTTCCGCTAACTTGTCCACTGATAAATCGATCGTTACTTCATACGGTTTCGTAATGACATCATTGACCATTCCAATGCCGACAGGATGTGTAAAGTCAAAATCTTGTTCACTCAAATCAAAATCGAGTGTACAATCCGGAATGATGGACCAATCCACGTGCTGGAAAGTTCCAGTGGATTCATTGTCCCTCTTTAGCCATTTTCCTTTTGATAAGACATCTGTAGGTACCGGATGCCATTCGTCGTCAAGGAAGTTCAGCGTAGCATATCGACCCGTTGCAATGAGTCCATGCAAATCATCCATTCCGTAATATCTTGCTATGTTATAGGAGGCCATTGCATAGGCATCAATTGGTTTAACATCGGCATCCAATGCAACTTGGATACATTTATCCATGACCCCATCCGTGTGGAATGAAGGTGTAGATCCATCCGTCGTCATCATTAAATGATCAAAAACATGTAATCCTTTGTCCACAATACCTCTTAACAAATGCGGTAAATCAGGACGAATGGAAGAATGGCGAAGCGTCACCGCATAGCCATGAAGTAAGCGTGATTCCACTTCTTCCACAGTCATCGCTTCATGATCCCCATCTGCGCCAATTAGCTTCATCCTAGCCAACGTTCGTTCAGAGGCACCCGGAAAATGCCCTTCAATCTTTTTGCCTGCAGCCTTGGCAGCAAACAAATTGGTCATCATCTCTGCATCGCCGTTCAGAAGTCTTGGCCAACCCGTCAGCTCTCCCCCCATCAGCACATCGCTACGCTTTATCCATTCAGCAACTGCTGCTGGAGTGAACATTTCTCTCTCGTTGTGCAACACGGTTTGCGAGTCAAACCGCGCCCACCAATAAAACGAAAATGGCAATTGGTGTAATTGGTCAACCAATTTGAAAGCCTTTTCATTCCCTAAGAGCAAGAAGAACGTCAAATTATCTGCAATGAATGTCGTCGTGCCTCGTTTCCCTGCAAAAGATGCAAATGATTCAGGGTTGTACAACTGAAATGGGTGAACATGCGGTTCAATATAGCCGGGAACGATTTTTTTCCCTGTCGCGTCAACCACTTCCGTCTCCTCCATCAAGACAGGCATTCGACTGCCTGTATACACAATACGATCACCATGAATCCAAATGTTTCCTGTTACCCACTGCTTTAAAACAGAATGGAGGTAAGTAGCATTCTGGATCACCATATCAGGCGAAGCTTTACCGTTAATAATTTGAAGTTGTCCATCTATTGTATGTTGGTCCCACATAATATTGACTCCTCTTTTATCTTTCTATGGTTTTATCGTAGCATAGCAATCGTTGGAAATATAGAGCCAATATGCGCGAAGAGAGAATGTTCCGTCATAAAGACAAACCTATAGAGGTAAGAATGAACTTCTTTTTTCTCGGTTACGCTAAGAGCAAGGTTATGGAAGGAGGGTACGAAAGTTGAATAGTAATCATGATGAACAAGCGCCCATTCTTGTACAACGTCTCGCTCATCATTTACAACCATCTGCTGACATCATACAAACACCATTACACATTGATGGAACAAAAGCACATGTACTCTATTTAAAAAGTGTGGTAGATGGCCAACTACTTCAAACAATTGTTATTAAACCATTTTTCGAACTACGTGCCGCAGACTCTTTTGTTCAGTATCTTTCTTCACTGCCGAATAAAGTCGACGTTCCAGCTGAAAGACAACTTCTCATCGAATTGACGAAAGGGAATGTCTTAGTTGTCGTCGGTCAGCGGACTTTTTTATTGGACATAAAGAAGAGTGTTACAAACACAGTTTTGGAAACGGCTTTAGAACCGACAATTCATGGACCTCAGTTTGGTTTAAGTGAAAGTTTGGAAACAAATTTAAATATTATTCGCCATAGATACTATACTTCTTCACTTGTAGTGGAGACAGCTAGTTTAAACGATGAATCCAATCGGCCAATTGCCATTTTATATGATGAAAAACATGTTGATACGCATGTCCTAGATCTGGTTAAAGAACGGTTGAAAGATTTAAAAAACCCTCTTATCCAGTCTACAGGGGATTTAGAGTTATATTTAAACAATCAAAAACTAACATTGTTTCCTGATACATTATTAACCGAAAGACCAGATCGAATCGCCTATAATTTGGCCACCGGAAAAGTTGTTCTACTAGTGGACGGAAGTCCCCAGGCGACAATGGCACCTGCAGTCTTCTTTGATTTCATGGTTTCAATGGAAGATCATTATCACTCTTTTTGGATTTCACTGTCAACGCTCATGCTACGCTATGCAGGATTACTAACCTGTATCATTTTGCCTGCACTGTATGTAGCCATCATTTCTTTCAATCCAGATGTCATTCGCACAGAGCTTGCCCTTACAGTTGCCGGGAGCAGAATAGGAGTTCCTTATCCTTCTTATATTGAAGTGCTTTTCATGCTCGTCTTTATTGAATTGCTCACGGAAGCAAGTATTCGATTACCGAAGGCGGTTAGTGCAACAGCAACAACTGTCGGTGGTTTAATACTTGGGACAGCAGTCGTCGAGGCTGCCCTTGCTTCCAATATTATGATTATCGTCGTGTCACTCGTTGCAATTTCAACATTCGTTATCCCCATCAACGAAATGAGTTTTTCTATTCGCATTTCAAGATTTTTTTTATTGCTGTATGCCTCTCTATTTGGCTTGGCGGGGGTCATCATTGGTGTGCTCGGCATTATGATGTATTTGACGAATAAAGAAAGTTTTGGAAAACCGTATTTGAAAATCTATTGGAAAAACCGTACTGATGAATTGAAGGTGAATGGAGATGAATAGATACGTCTATTATTTAATTTTCATTAATATGGTTGCGAACTTAGTTGCGACAGTTCCTAGAATACTCGTTGTAGAAAGTAAAAACGGTGTGCTGTTCTCCATGGGGTTAGCAGCCATTTCGGGTGTAATTATTACGTTCATCACCGTCAAATGTTTTAACAATTTTCCCGGACAAGACCTCATTGAATTACTCAAAACCCGAACTTCAAAATGGTTTTCCGTTCCTGTTCTGCTCTATTTCGCAGTGAACTGGTATATCGCCGGGCTTATAACCTTAGTGACATTCACTTTTATTCTCATTCGTTTTTTTTCTCCAGAAACATCTATTTTCATGTTTGTGCTTAGTTTTTTGCTGATTATTTCTTACGGAGTGCTTGCACAAACGAAAAGTTTGTTGTACATGATTGAACTGACAGTTATACTATTTAGCCCTTTTGTCTTTTTACTCATCGTTAAATCATATGTGAACGACGTATTTAATATGGATTTTGTAAAAGTCGCATTGATGCATGTAAATGAGTGGCCAAGTTATTCCGCCTATACAGCTTCCACATACTTGTATATCGGGATTGTCAATCTCGTTGTCTTTAATCGTTTTCTAACTGAAAAAATTCGTTTTGGAACCAAACAGATTATCATTGTCGGAGTTGCTGGCACATTTGTCTTATTGACAACCTATTTCGTGCCTATTGGCATTGCAGGTTTCGACGAAATCGATCGATTAATCTATCCTTGGATTTCAACAAGTGACTCTATACGTATGCGCTTCGGTATAGTGGAACGCTTACTTTTCGTCTTCTTATTAATCTTTTTAGCAATTGCTGTACTAAGCATTGTTATTCATTGGCATGTATCTGTAAAGTTCTTCTCAACAGTGTTTCCGCTCAAAAATTTGAAGTGGAGAGATAAACAACTTTCTCCTGCGCTGATTCTATTATTGTTTTGGATTGGTGGCATTTATATGGTATCTTATTTGACCGAGCATCAACTATTCATTTTCACGAGCAATTTTTTTAATTTACTTCCCCTATTCTTTGCTATCTTGGTCATCGTCTTTTTCGTCATTAAGCGAGGTGTGAAGAAATGAAGCAATTACGATTTTTAGTTATTTCACTTTGTTTAATTCTTTCAGGATGTGGCTTTAAAGATATCGATAAACGTGTATTCATTTCAGCGATTGGCATAGATCCTAGTGAAAGTGGAGAAGGATATAAAGTGACGGTAAAAATCGCTTTACCGATTGGCTCCGTTAAAGATGCTTCAGGTGCTAAATATGCCTATTTTTCAAAAGAAGGAGATACAATTGGTGAATCATTACGTATCCTCGAAACACATACTGACAAAGTGCTTGAATTTGGTCATCTAAAAGCTATAGTCATTCATGAAGAACTGTTAGCTAATGGCGTAGAGGAATATATGGATTACTTTACACGTAGAGGTGATATCCAACTCATTGCGTATATTGTTGCAGCACGTCCAACCGCTGAAGACGTGTTAAAAACTGAACCCTCTACTGAATCTGCTTCCACAGTGTCCATCTTTAATTTCTTCGATCATACTGGCACCGAAAGTCCGTTCATTACAACCACCTTTTTGTTTCAGTTCCGTCGGGAATACTACGGTAAAGGAATTGATACCTTTGTTCCGATAATGGAGGCAAATGAGGATAAAACTGAACTTCGTGTCAATAAAGCAATCGTGACGGGAAAGAATGATAAATTCCTAGCTCTCACATCCGTCCAAACGAAGTACTATAATTCAGTATTTAAAGAAATGAGCGGATTTGATTACAAAGTAAAGAGTGACGACTTAGTTCTTATGCTCAATATCGATAATATTCGCACGTCTTATAAAATCATTACAGAAAACAATCAACCTGTTTCGATAAAGTTAGATGTCAAGATGATTGGGATCATTGGCCAATCTAACAAGATTTTATCTATTAATAAGTTAGATGAATATAATAAACTTTCGTCAAAAGCCATCGAGAAAAAGCTGTTAGATTTCTTGAAGATGCTGCAAGAAGAAGAGCTTGACCCTGGATTCGGTCTGCGTTACCGTGCAACTCGATTGAATGAAGAAGGGCTATTTGATAAATGGAAAGAAGCCTATCCGACACTCCCAATCGATGTAACCGTAGACGTGCAGTTGAAAAGTACGGGTGCGATTGAGTGATAGCTGCCTACCTCGTTTTAGAAAGATCATGTGTAGATGGAATGCAGACAAGAAGCGGTAATGATCAATTGGGTCGCAACGAAACTGAAAGGTGTCACGCCCATAAACCGGCGGATCACTTCTCATTAGCAACATCAACTTTTCGCTAACAGAAAAACGCGTGAAACCATTCAACCCCAAAATGGTTTCTCGCGCTTTTTTGATTTTATAGACGTAGTTTAATCAATTACTCAAATGTCCGCCAGCCAATATCTGTACGGTAGAAGAAATCATTCCACTCCAAGTTATTTAAGCCTTGGTAGACATGTTCCTGCGCCTCTTTCAATGAAGAAGCCTTCGATGTAACGAGGAGGACACGGCCTCCATTCCCGATAAACCCTTCACCTTCTATCTTTGTGCCCGCATGGAACACTTCCAAACCGATGTTCTTTAAAACATCTAACTCTGGCAATGCATTTCCTTTTACTACATCTCCCGGATAACCGTCTGCAGCAACGACGACCCCTAACACAGCATCATCATGCCATTTCAATTGATATGGTTTGCCTGTCATGAGCGCCATCATGAATTCTCCCAAGTCAGATGCCATCCGTGGTAATACGACTTGTGTTTCCGGGTCACCGAAACGAGCGTTAAATTCAATCACTTTTGGTCCCTCAGCTGTCAAAATGAGTCCGGCGTATAAGATCCCAGTGAAAGGCAGACCAACTGATGCCATTGCCTCAACAGTCGGTACGATAACCCGATTATACGCTTCTTGGATGACGTGTTCTGAAATTTGAGGAACAGGCGAGTATGCTCCCATGCCGCCGGTATTCGGCCCTGTATCGCCATCGAATGCACGCTTATGATCTTGTGCGATGACCATTGGATAGATACGCCCAGCATGGACAAACGACATATAAGAAAACTCTTCACCTTCGAGGTATTCCTCAATGACGACGCGTGATGATGAATCACCGAATTTTTGATTGCCAATCATTTCATCTACTGCATCCAATGCTTCCTCCATTGTCATTGCCACGACGACACCTTTACCTGCAGCGAGTCCATCGGCTTTTACAACAATAGGTGCGCCTTGTTGACGGATGAATGCTTTTGCTTCGTCCACATCCGTGAAGGTGCCGTAAGCTGCAGTTGGAATGTTGTACTTCTTCATTAATTCTTTGGCGAATGATTTGCTGCCTTCAATTTGTGCTGCGGCTTGTGTCGGACCGAAAATTCGTAAATTTCGTATTTGGAAGTAATCAACAATTCCCTCCGCTAACGGTTGCTCAGGACCTACAAAAGTCAGGTCAATCGCATTTTTTTCGACAAACTCTGCGAGCGCTGCAAAATCGTTGGCGCGTATTTGTACACATTCAGCGTCTTCTTTCATGCCATCATTCCCAGGCGCAACAAACACTTCAGAGACAGAAGGAGACTGCTTAAATTGCCTTGCAATCGCGTGCTCCCGTCCCCCACTTCCGACTACGAGAACTTTCATGAATAGATCCCCCTTGTATTAATGCTTGAAATGACGCACGCCCGTGAATACCATCGTAATTCCGTATTCATTCGCTTTCTTAATGGAATCTTCGTCCTTCACTGATCCACCTGGCTGAATGATCGCTGTAATACCTGCTAGTGCTGCAGCTTCAACGGTATCATCCATCGGGAAGAATGCATCCGATGCCAGTGCGGCACCTTTAGCCCGTTCCCCCGCTTGTGCCAATGCAATAGTTGCTGCACCTACTCGATTCATTTGCCCTGCACCTACACCTAACGTCATTTGCGCATCTGATACGACAATTGCATTAGACTTCACGTGTTTGACAACGGACCAACCGAGTTTCAACGCTTCCCACTCTGCTTCTGTCGGCTTACGATCTGTAGCAACACGAATGTCCGCATCATCGAACCCATATGTATCCGGTTGTTGTATGAGCAACCCACCTTCTACAGAAACCGTGTTCCACTGATCTTTTTTCTGCTGGGTGAACGAAATGGTCAATAAACGGATGTTTTTCTTCTGTGTCAACAGCTCCATTGCTTCATCTGTAAACGATGGTGCGATAATGATTTCCAGGAAGATTGACGATAATTGCTCTGCAGTTTTCGCATCCACTTCACGATTTAGTGCCACAATCCCTCCAAAAATCGAGGTAGCATCTGCTTCATATGCTTTATTGAACGCTTCAGCAATTGTTGCTCCAGTACCAACTCCACACGGATTCATATGCTTTACTGCGACAGCAGCCGGTTGTTGGAACTCCTTGACGATTTGAAGGGCAGCATTCGCATCTTGAATATTATTATAGGATAGTTCTTTTCCGTGCAATTGCGTTGCATAAGCAATTGAGAAATCCGAGCCGAGCGGACGGCTATAAAATGCCGCTTTCTGATGTGGATTTTCACCATAACGGAGCGGTTGTTTCAATTCGTATGTATAGGTCACTTGCTCCGGGAATTGTTCACCAGCAAGATCTGTCAAATAGCTCGAAATAAGGGCATCATACGCCGCGGTATGCCGGAATACTTTTGCTGCAAGACGGCGACGAGTTTCCAGTGTCGTTTCACCAGCAGATGTTAATTCTTTAAGCACTTGCTCATAGTCTCCTGCATCCACGATGACGGTAACATAAGCATGGTTTTTAGCCGATGCACGTAACATTGCTGGGCCGCCAATGTCAATGTTCTCTATAGCATCCTCAATTGTTGTGTCGGGTTTGGCGATCGTTTCTTTGAATGGATACAAATTCACACATACGATATGGATTGGTTGTATCCCGTGTTCCTTCATTTGTGCTATGTGGGAGCTATCATCTTGTTTAGCAAGCAAACCACCATGGATCATCGGATTTAATGTTTTTACGCGGCCTTCCATAATTTCCGGGAAACCTGTCACTTCATCGACAGCTGTGACTGCTACTCCATTGTCTTTTAAATGTTTCATCGTTCCGCCTGTTGACAGAATTTCGTAATCCAATGCGACAAGCGCTTGTGCAAATTCTAAAATCCCAGCTTTGTCCGACACACTGAGCAATGCGCGTTTTTTCATGATTTATATCCTCCGATTACTAGTTAATTGCGTTAGCGACAAATAATTTTTGCAACGTTTCTTTGTAAATGACATGCTCAATGGCATGAATGGATTGTGCAGTCATTTCAGTATTCCCATCCACAACCCGAACAGCTTCTTGCGCAAGAATCGGGCCTGTATCCATTCCTTCATCTACAAGATGTACGGTGACGCCTGTCACTTTCACGCCATGCGCAATCGCTTGTCCGATTGCGTCCTTACCTGGAAACGATGGTAATAAGGAAGGGTGGATGTTAACAATGCGTGATGGAAAAGCGGCCAACAAATCAGGACCGATCAAACGCATATAACCGGCTAATACAATCCATTCCACTTCAGCTTGGCGGAGAATGTCAATTACCGTTTTTTCAAATGCTTTCTTAGTTGGGAACGCTTTAGGCTCAACTGCTACGACGCGAACTGCAGCTTGCTTGGCACGTTCAACAACGAAGGCAGCCGGTTTATCCGTCATGACAAGCGCAATCTCTGCGTTCAATTCCCCTTCACGGCATGCATTTTCAAGAGCGGCAAAATTGCTGCCGCTCCCTGAAGCAAAGACCGCAATCTTCACCTTTTCTTTCATTGCGCTAAACTCCCATCGTGCTTACCAATGAACGTAATGCCTTCCGACTTAACGACACGACCAATTTCGTATGCATCTTCCCCGTGCAAAGCTGCAATTTGAATAGCGCGTTTCGCCTGTTCAGCAGGAAGGGTGATCACAAATCCGATGCCCATATTAAAGACACTATACAGGTCTTTATCAAGTAATTCCCCTTTATGTTTTAACATGTTGAAGATAGGGAGTACCGGCCAAGAGCCGAGCTTCACTTCCACACCAAAACCTTGTGGGAACATTCGAGGAAGGTTTTCAAAGAAACCACCACCTGTAATATGCCCCATTGCATGTACGTCTAACTCTTCATGTATTTGCAGGACGGGTTTTGCATAAATCTTAGTTGGTTCCAACAGCGCGTGACCAATTCGTCCAAGTTCTTCATAACCAGCAATGTATTCATCCATCGTATAGCCTTGCTCTTCAAAAACAATTTGACGTACTAACGAAAAACCGTTTGAATGAATTCCGCTAGAAGCGAGACCGACTAACACATCGCCTTCTTGTACATACTCACCTGTCACAATGTTGCTTTTTTCACAAGCACCGACAGCAAATCCTGCTACATCGTACTCATCGACTTCGTAAAGTCCTGGCATTTCAGCTGTCTCGCCACCGATTAACGCAGCACCGGCTTGTACACAACCATCCGCAATTCCTTTGACAATCGCTTCCACTTTTTCAGGAACTGCTTTTCCGAGTGCGATATAATCTAAGAAATAAAGCGGTTCTGCCCCTTGAGCAACAATGTCATTTACACACATCGCAACACAGTCAATGCCAATTGTATCATGCTGATCAGCCATGAATGCCACTTTCAGTTTTGTTCCGACTCCATCTGTACCGGAAACGAGCACAGGCTCTTTATACCCGAGCGCAGAAAGATCGAACATTCCACCGAAACCACCAAATGCACCCGCAACCCCTTTACGTGCTGTCCGTGCAACATGTGATTTCATGCGTTCTACGGACTCATAACCCGCTTCAATGTTGACACCCGCTTTTTCGTAAGCCTTCGACATGGAATTTCCTCCTTTGAGCAAATATGTACAACTATCCATCACAATGACGAATTACCAACCTACTGGATACGTAACACCTTTGAGTAAACCAAACAGAGCCGCTTATACGTCATCAACTACGTATGAGTGCGTCTACATGGACAATCAACGACGCAAGCTAAAAGATCGAACGGATCGGTATTTGTGCGTCTGACAATCACTTACCGTCCGATTTCCTTCTCATGCGGCAATACCGTATCCGCATAAATGTCTGTCGGATATTCACCTGTGAAGCAAGCAAGACATTGGCCACAATTTTTCATCTCAGGTGACCTGCCAATCGCTTTCAGCATCCCTTCAGCAGAAAGGAATGTAAGCGAGTCTGCTCCAATCAGCTCACGTACTTCCTCGACTGAACGTCCGGTTGCAATTAGCTCTGAGTCCGTACTAATATCGACGCCATAAAAACAAGGGCTCACTAGAGGCGGTGCACCAATGACGACATGGACTTCTGTAGCACCGGCATCCCTCAACATACTGACAATCCGTTTTGACGTCGTTCCTCGCACAATCGAATCATCGACCATGACGACACGTTTCCCGGCAACGACTTGATGCACTGGAGACAGTTTCATCTTCACGCCACGCTCACGCATCGACTGCGTCGGTTGGATGAACGTTCTACCCACATATCGATTTTTGATGAGTCCTAATTCATAGGGGATGCCACTTTCCTCTGAAAAGCCGATTGCTGCAGAAATACTTGAATCAGGTACACCTGTCACTACGTCTGCCTCAATTTTCACTTCCCGAGCCAATTGCTTGCCGCAACGTTTGCGCGCCATATGAATATTTATGCCGTCAATATCTGAATCCGGTCGGGAGAAATAGACATACTCCATCGAACACATTGCCCGTTCAGCTGGCTCAGCAAAACGATCCGACTGCAAACCTCTTTCATTAATAATGACCAATTCTCCCGGTTCGACAGAACGAATGCATTCCGCGCCAATTAAGTCAAACGCACATGTCTCTGAAGAAACGACCCATGCATCCCCTAATTTCCCCAACGACAACGGTCGTAAACCGTTCGGGTCTTGAGCAACCATTAAACCTTCTTCCGTCAACACAACAAAAGCAAAAGCCCCTTTCAACATGGACAACGCTTTTTTCACACGGTCCCGCTGTGTCAAGGACCCACTGCTACTTCGCTTAATCAAATGCGCTAACACTTCTGTATCCGAAGTCGTTTGAAAAATGCTCCCTTGTCTCTCTAAGCTTTCCTTTAAGTCTTTTGCATTGATCAAGTTCCCGTTATGTGCAATAGCCATACTACCTGTCGTTGAACGAAAAACGAGGGGTTGTACGTTTTCTGCACCACGCCCATCCTCTGTCGTATACCGGACTTGACCGATCGCACTGCGACCTGTCAAACTTCGTATAGCGTCGCCTGAAAATACGTCATTGACAAGGCCTTCCCCTTTCACAACATGAAGACCTTTGTGATCTTTCGTCGCGATTCCAGCACCTTCTTGACCACGATGTTGCAATGCGTGCAGACCATAATAACTGATCTGCGCCGCATCTTCATGACCCCATATCCCAAACACTCCACACTCTTCGTTTAAGCCTCTGAGCTCAGCAAGCATGCAATTGCTCCTTTCCATGCAGAACGGAACTCTTCCACCGTCCCATCTATCAACACGGAATCCTCTTCACCCGTAATCCTGATTTCCTCTCGATCGGTCACAGTACCGATTCGTACAGCGTCCTCATTCAATTGCTCAAATGCATGTGCATGTTCTTCTTTTACCGTAACGATGAAACGTGACTGTGTTTCACTGAAAAGCGCTGTCACTGGTGAGCCAGAAAGCGTCACTTCTGCACCGAGACCTTTCGCATCAAACGCCTTTTCACAAAGTGCTACAGCAAAACCACCTTCTGAAAGATCAGTAGCTGATTGGACAAGGCCATTCTGAATCGCAGTAAGCAATCCTTTTTGACGGTTTACTTCCACGTCTAAATCGATTGCAGGCACTTTACCGAAAATCTTCCCTTCAATCATTTGTTGCAATTCACTGCCACCGAATTCCGTAGCCGCTTCCCCAATGACGTAAATCGTATCACCAGCTTGTTTAAACGATGTAGTCGTCACTTGCGCCAAATCGTGGACAATTCCTACTAACCCCATCGTTGGCGTCGGGTACACAGGCACTCCATTCACTTCATTGGACATTGAAACATTCCCACCAATAATGGGTGCATTTAATTTACGGCATGCTTCTGCAATTCCATCCGCAGATTTCTCAATTTGCCAAAACACTTCTGGTTTGTCCGGACTACCGAAATTCAAACAATCCGTTGCAGCAATTGGCTCAGCACCTGAACAGATCAGATTGCGCGTCGCTTCAGCTACAGCAATTTTTCCACCCGTTTCCGGATCAAGGTATATGAAACGCGAATTGCAATCTGCCGTCATGGCAAGGCCTTTATTCGTCCCTCTTACCCGAATGACACCCGCTGAAGAGCCTGGAGCCACAACAGTATTTGCACGTGCTTGCGTATCAAACTGGTTGTACACCCATTCCTTGGACGCAATGGTCGGTCGTTTCAATAACGCTACTAACGTCTCCTTCAAGTCTTCAACGTTTGGCTCTTCATTGGCCATCGCTTGGAATTCCTTATAATACGCAGGCTCTTCTGATTTTTTATAGTAAACAGGTGCATCTTCAGCAAGTGTGTCTGCTAAGACTTCCGCTACTATTTCCCCTTTATGGTAAAGCCTTAACATCTTATCATCCGTCACTTTACCGATTGCAACTGCTTCAAGCCCATATTTTGAGAATAAATCGATGATTTCCTGTTCGCGACCTTGCTTCACGACAACGAGCATACGCTCTTGGGATTCAGATAACATCATTTCGTACGCAGTCATACCTTCTTCACGTTGTGGAACTAGATCCAAGTTCATCTCCACACCATAGCCCGCTTTTGAAGCCATTTCAGCTGATGAAGACGTCAGTCCGGCTGCCCCCATATCTTGAATACCAATTAGCGCATCTGATTTCACGAGTTCTAGACATGCCTCCATGAGGAGCTTCTCAAGATACGGATCACCTGCTTGCATGACTGGCAGTTCCTCTTCTTTATCGACAGCCACTTCTGCTGAAGACATCGTTGCACCGTGAATGCCATCACGTCCTGTCTTTGCCCCGACATACATAACGGTATTGCCAACACCGGAAGCAAGCCCTTTTTGAATATCTTCATGGTTCAGTAAGCCAACAGCCATCGCATTGACAAGCGGGCGTTTTGAATAGCAATTATCAAATTGCACTTCTCCTGCAATTGTTGGGATTCCAATCGTATTTCCGTAGCTCGCAATACCCGCTACCGCTTCTTTAAACAAATAACGATCACGTGCTTCCGTTAAATCTCCAAAGCGCATGGAGTTCACGAGAGCAACGGGACGTGCTCCCATCGAAAACACATCACGAATGATTCCACCTGCTCCTGTTGCTGCTCCGATGAAAGGTTCGATTGCAGAAGGGGAGTTATGGGATTCAAGTTTAAACACAGCTGCTTGATTATCACCGATATCAACAATCCCAGCACCTTCACCCGGTCCTTGTAGGACACGTGCTCCTTCAGTTGGAAACTTGCGTAGTACCGGTTTTGAACTTTTATAGGAGCAATGCTCAGACCACATAGCAGAAAACAGTCCTGTTTCTGTATAATTCGGAAGCCGTCCCAGCATACTGACTGCCCGATCAAACTCCTCATCGGTCATCCCCATTTGGCGATACAATTTCTCATCTTTGATTTGCTGAGCTGTCGGTTCATGCATGACGTTCACTCCCGTTCTTCAAGATTGATTGAAATAATGCTAGACCATCTGTTCCACCAATGAGTACTTCCACAGCTCGTTCAGGCAATGGCATCATCCCTAAAACATTTCCTTGTTCATTCAGAACCCCAGCAATCGCTTCAACACTACCATCGTGATTGCCATCTGCATATGTAAAAGCGATTCGACCATTTTCTTTCAAAGTTGAGGCAAGGTCAGCTTCGACATAGTAATTGCCGTATTCATGGGCAAACGGAAGTGTAATATGTTGGCCGTGTTCATAGGCATTAGTAAACAAAGATGCCGTATTTTCAACCTTAACCGTCGCGTTGCCACTTCTAAACTTCAATCCTTTGTTTCTCAAGAAAGCACCTGGCAATAAGCCCGCTTCCACAAGAATTTGAAAACCATTTCCAACACCGAGTACTGGTTTTCCTGTAGCAGCGAACGCTTGTAAACTAGCAATTGCAGCTGAGCTTAATGCAAGCGCACCTGGTCGTAAATAGTCTCCATAGGAAGCACCTGTCGGAATGACAACCCCATCATAGTGTTGCAAGTCCGCTTCATAATGCTGCACAATCTCTGCATGTGCATCGATAATATCTGTCAGTGCATACTTCATATCTTCATCACAATTGGAGCCTGGAAAGCTTAGTATAGCGAACTTCATTTGCCCGCAACCTCCTCGATTTCGAAGCGATAGTTTTCGATTACTTTATTGACAAGAAGGGCATTGCACATTTCATGTACACGTGTTTCAATCTCCGAATTTGTACCTGCCAAATCAAGTTCAATCATCTTTCCAATGCGGACATTTCCAACTTCATCGAAACCTAACTTATGCAGAGCATCCTTCGTAGCAATACCTTGTGGATCTACAACACTCTCGCGTAATGAAACGAATACTTGTACTTTTGTCATGTTTGTTTCCTCCCGAATCAAATTAGTTTGTAATCGATTTATGTGGTAATGAAATGACTCCTACTCCTATCGCTTGTCTTCTTTACTCCCAAATGCCCGTTGCTTCAATTTCTTGCAACGTTTCTTCAATCGACTGCGTCATAATCGTCACGTGCCCCATCTTCCGTTTTTCTTTCGCCTCTTGTTTCCCATAAAGATGGATAGACCAATCAGGATAGCTCGTTACAATCTTCTTTAGAGGGGCTACATGCTCTCCTAACACATTCACCATGATGCACGAACCCCATAGCTTTGGTTTACGTAACGGCCAACCGCAAATTGCTCGAATATGCTGATGGAACTGTGACACGTTACACGCTTCGATTGAATAATGCCCTGAATTGTGCGGACGCGGAGCTAACTCATTTATAAGAATTTCTCCATCCTCCAGTACAAACATCTCTACCGCTAACGTCCCGACCAACTTCAAATGATCAGCTATTTGTTTCGCCGCTTTTTCTGCTTTCTCTATGACAGTTGCACTTACTCGAGCTGGAACGATCGACTCATGTAAAATATGATGTTTATGAATATTTTCAGATACTGGCAAACAATAAGTTTCACCCGCCATATTCCGCTGGATAATAACCGAAATCTCCGTTTTGAACGGAACGAAAGCTTCTGCAATACATGCGGAATGTGCAAACAGTGGGTAAGCATCATCTAGCTGCGCTGAGGAATCCAGTTTTACTTGCCCTTTTCCATCGTACCCACCAAAAGCCGTTTTCACGATACAAGGATATCCGACATTCTCAATCTTCTCTTTCAACTCTTCAAAACTAGCCGCAGTGGCATACGTTGCAACTGGTGCACCCGCTTCCACAATCTCCGCTTTCTCAGCAATCCTGTTTTGTGTAATCCTTACTAACTCAGCACCTTGAGGAACATAAGCAATTTGAGATAAACGATCTAACCCTTCGTAGTCAATGTTCTCAAATTCATATGTAATGACATCGCTCACTTCCCCTAACTCTTCTAATGCCGCTTCGTCATTGTAAGGTGCAACGATTTGGATATCTGCAATTTGTCCACACGGTGAATCCATAGTCGGATCAAGCACTGCAATTTTAAACCCAGCTTCCTTAGCCGCAAGCCCCATCATTCGACCGAGCTGTCCTCCCCCGATGATACCAATCGTTTGGCCAGGCAATATCGTCTTCATATTAGCTCACCACTGCTTTCCATTGACAGTACACGCATCTTCTCTCGACGAAGCGCAAGTCGTTCAAATAGTTTTTCATCATGGACCGCTAGAAATTGAGCAGCTAACAAACCTGCATTCGTTGCACCAGCGTTTCCAATCGATACAGTTGCAACTGGAACGCCACCAGGCATCTGAACGATTGAAAGTAATGAGTCCATCCCATTCAAGGCTTTTGATTGAACAGGCACACCAATCACAGGTACTAATGTCTTCGCTGCTACCATGCCTGGTAAATGTGCTGCTCCACCAGCACCTGCAATAATGACTTCAATCCCTCTTGCTTGAGCCTCCTCAGCATACGCAAACATTAAATCCGGCGTACGATGTGCAGAAACCACCTTTTTTTCAAAAGGCACTTCTAACTCTTCGAGAATGTCACAAGCATGCTTCATCGTGTCCCAATCACTTTTACTTCCCATAATGACACCCACTTTTGGTTGCACCGACAATCGACTCCTTTGCTCGTTTCTTTTCTACAAAAAAACCCTTGAATAAGCCGCGTTCCACATACATGGAAAGCAGTTCATTCAAGGATCAATAATAAGCGTTAAGATGATTGTATCCATTCTCCATGGCACACCTTTCGCTGAATCCAAAAAATCGCTTTCCCTCATAGTCCGGACATTACGGTGTCCTGGTAGAAACGTTGAAGCCAATCCTCCAACATATATGCGGGTTCCTCTATCACTTCTTTATAGTACCAATAGATAATAAGCTCGTCAATAAAAATACGAACGATTAAAACGATATATTTTAACAACGTTCGTGTATTCACTATTACTCACTAAGTACACCTTTAAATTTAATGACTTGTCGAATCGGAATATACTGCCCATCCACTTCTTCAAAAATCGGTTCCTCTTTACGTCCTGCGACCGAATAGCCTGCATCTGCCAATCGTTGCAAACAATCCGTAATCCCTTCTCCTTCTTCCACTTCAAACCATACGGTCTTTTTCTTTGCACTCATTTAAACAATTTCCCTTTCCGAACAGTCTTCACCCAGAACCCACCATGAATCGTCTTTGGCTCATACGCAATAATAAATGCTTTTGGGTCAATCTGTTTTATCGTATCATACAATTTCAATTCATCCTTACGCGGTGTCAAAATTTGCATCGCTGAACGATTCCCTTCTAGTCCATTCGCAGACCAATCTGTCACACCATATCCTTTATCACGCAGCAATTTCGGCATCGTATGATCGATATCAGCAGTGATGACGTTTACAGTAATATACCCTAACGCCATTTTCTCTTCAATTTTCGTACCAATAATAATCCCAATACCATACCCAACCGCATACGCAACAATATTTTGTATTTCATTCAAATTATCCAGCACTAAACCAAGACCCACAATATAAATGACCACTTCTACCATACTGACGAGCGCTGCAATATACCGATAGCCTTTAAGCGTAAGTATCATCCGAATCGTAAAAAACGATACATACACAATATTAATGACAAGAATTATCATAAACATCGTCAATTTACATCATTCCTTTTCACTAGGATGACTTCCATCGTATCGTTCACAGGAAAAGAATTCAAGAGATTGCTTGTTAATTTTGGAGGAATTAGTTCCATACAAACAGATTCTTATTGTTCATCAATATATTTTACTATGTACCCGAATGGAATCGTTTATATGCGTCGAGTTAGGTGATTATGCGGCTTTTGGCCAAAGTTTGCCGTGTTTGAGGCGATTATGCGGCGTTTGAGAGAAGTTTGCGGCGTTTGAAGCGATTATGCTGCGTTTGACCAAAGTTTGCGGCGTTTGAAGCGATTATGCTGCGTTTGGCCAACTTTTGCTGCGTTTCGATTCGTTATGCGGCATTGGTAACATTATTTGTGTAAGAGTTTAATTAAGAGTGGGGAATCAATTTCTTCTAACTGATTTAAATTTCGCGGGGAGCTAAGTTTATTTATTTGATTCTAATTCGCGCCAAATGGGTTTTGACACTTTAACGGGGTGATTGTGGAGGGAGACTGTAGATCGGTAGCCAATTGTCGTAAAGAGAATATGATATGTACCTTAATAACGCATACTTCGGCAAAACGCCGCATAAACTCTTCAATCACGGCATACTTTTCCAAAACGGCGCATAAACCCCGTAAACGGTTCATTAACGCTTCATTCGCGGCATATTCTCCCCAAACGCCGCATAAATACCAAGAACTCGAATAACCACATTATCTCACCTAAAATTCCCCCTTAGTTTGTCAAGTGCATGCAGCGCGACAAGCATGCCAACAACGGAAAGCCCTCCGCGGTACAAGGCAATCTTTGTATACTTCTTACTGAATTCCTCTGAAACAGCTCCCTGTTCCATTCTACACTTCGCAAGTTTGTTCATCTCATTCTAAAATCTCATGAATACACAAAAAAACCACCCCCAATTGGGGATGGCCTTTGCCCGGCGACGTCCTACTCTCACAGGGGGAAGCCCCCTACTACCATCGGCGCTGAAGAGCTTAACTTCCGTGTTCGGTATGGGAACGGGTGTGACCTCTTCGCCATCGTCACCAGACAATTA
>NZ_JAUBDI010000022.1:0-57521 GCF_033253735.1 Sporosarcina saromensis
TTAATAGTATTTAATCGAGAGAGTTTTCGTCATAAAGAATCTTTACTAAATCGATAAAATGGATGTTGGCAAGTAGCTACATTTTTAACTGCCAAACTATGCATTTCCTACTTGCCAAATACAATTCAATGACGAAAACGTGGTCAAATGTCTGATAAGGTGTTTCTAATGTAATGTCCGTCTCAACAATTTTCCATTCATCAAATGTCGTACCAACTTCAAATGGTTTTTCCAAATAAATTCCATTCGGTTCCATTGCTTGTAATTCGTCAAGAGAAGGGAAGTCTTCTTTTAACTCAATCACTCGCTGATCCAACCTTAAAATTTGATCCGATTCGATTTTGTAAATATATCGGATTAACGTACCACCATTATTTTCGTGCACGATGACATAGTTCTTAAACGGATGCGCATAATCAATATCTAAGTCAGCGTATTCGTTCCCTTCACCAATAAACATTGCTTTTGAAGTGTCAGGCAGAAAATAATCAACGAGCTCACTCTCTTTTGCTGCATCTGTAATTTCTTCATCCGTCTTTTCATTTGGCTGGGCACTTTCGCCACTATTTCCGCTGTTATTAAGGTCTGTAGTGGCAGGGGAGCACCCAACTACGAAAAGGCTGCAGATACTCATAATAATCAATAGGTTTTGTATCGTCCGCATCTATTTTCCACTCCTTTTTGATTATTATTGACGAGATACACAAAGCTATGCTTCAGAAGATCATGTGTAAAGCTGACACAACGGAAAAAGCCGTTTTCTGCGAGTACAGAAAACGGCCATTTTTACGTTCTATTATGAAATTGCTTGTTGCTCTTTCCATTCCAAGTACTCATCATATTGCATCATTTTATCAAATATCGTACCGTCTTCGCGGATTTCAATGATTCGATTTGCAACTGTTTGAATGAACTGTTGGTCGTGCGATGTGAACAACATTGCCCCTTTAAATGCAATCAATCCGTTATTAAGTGCTTGAATCGATTCCAAATCCAAGTGGTTCATCGGTTCATCTAACAGCAAGACGTTGGCAGAAGAAAGCATCATTTTAGACAGCATACAACGTACTTTCTCGCCACCGGACAATACGGATGGCTTCTTTTTCACTTCTTCTCCGGAGAAAAGCATACGTCCTAGGAATCCACGTAAAAATGTTTCCGTTTGATCCTCAGGTGAATATTGACGTAACCACTCAACTAATGACGACTCTGAGCCTTCGAAGAATTCACTGTTATCAAGAGGGAAGTACGCACGTGAAGTTGTTACACCCCATTTGAATGTACCCTCGTCCGGTTGAGCTTCTTCAGCGAGAATTTCCAATAATGCCGTTTTAGCAAGTGGATTTCCAAGAAGAATAATTTTGTCTTCTTTATTCATAGTAAAGGTCGCATCTTTAAACATAACATTACCGTCTTGTGTTTTGGATAGACCTTGAACACTTAACACGTCATTCCCAATTTCACGTCCAATTTGGAAGTTAACGAACGGGTAACGGCGGGATGATGGTTTAATGTCATCCAACTCGATTTTCTCGAGTGCTTTTTTACGAGACGTCGCTTGCTTGGATTTGGATGCATTCGCACTGAATCGAGCAACGAACGCTTGTAATTCTTTAATCTTCTCTTCTTTTTTCTTGTTTTGATCTTGAGCCATACGCAATGCGAGTTGGCTGGATTCGTACCAGAAATCATAGTTTCCTGGATACAATTGAATTTTAGAAAAGTCCAAATCGGCAATTTGTGTACATACTTTATTCAAGAAATGACGGTCATGCGATACAACAATTACCGTATTCTCAAAGTTGATTAGAAACTCTTCAAGCCATTGGATTGCTTTTAAGTCTAAATGGTTCGTCGGCTCATCGAGTAGAAGTACATCAGGTTTACCGAATAAAGCTTGAGCAAGTAGCACTTTCACTTTTTCAGAACCACTCAATTCAGCCATTTTAACATGGTGTAGAGATTCTGGAATGCCTAAACCTTGTAAAAGAATCGCTGCTTCTGAATCAGCTTCCCAACCGTTCAGTTCACCGAATTCACCTTCAAGTTCAGCAGCACGCATCCCATCTTCGTCTGAGAAATCCTCTTTCATATAAATTGCGTTTTTCTCAGTCATTATGTCATAAAGGCGTTTGTGCCCCATGATGACTGTATTTAACACTTCGTTTTCCTCATACTCAAAGTGATTTTGTTTAAGTACCGCTAAACGCTCATCTTTGTTCATGATGACATTTCCAGTTTGCGGCTCAAGTTCACCTGATAAAATTTTAAGGAAAGTCGATTTACCCGCACCGTTTGCACCGATTAAACCGTAACAATGACCTGGATTAAACTGTATATTTACATCTTCAAACAGTTTGCGGTCACCGAATTGAAGACTTACATTACTGACTGCTATCATAGAAAAATCCTCCTAAATTCACAATGCTCCCATTATAACATGAAATCTTTTCAAAGTGGTGTGTCATCAATGTGTATTTGCGCGTTTTTCTTTTCAATATGAAAATCTGTTTGGTTTTGAAGAGAGGTCCGAAAAACTTGCCGATTTCGATACGCAGGAAGTGTTCCTAGTTCCTTATTTAGCAAATATTCCATTTGCACATATTGTTTTCTCGTTGGAAGCGATGTATCGTCAATTGCCGACATTGTATAAATAAAATAATAATCCTTGATCTGACGAAAGATGACGACGGTTGAAGGAAACTCGTTAAAGATTCCTTTCACTTGATATTTTCTACCGTATTCCCAATGAATAAGCTCCATCATTCTTCATCCTTTCTATCTTTCTATTATACTACAGCGCGATGCGAACACAAGTTCTTTGATGTGTAAGGAGTGTCCGTTTGAATAGGGGGAAGTTGGATGAGAGGTGAGTGGATAATGTGAAAGCAATGAGAAGTTATTATGAGAGGACTTCTAATTGACCGCCAGTATAAAAAATCAGCATCCACGGTCAATGAGAGCACTTCTAAATGACCGTTAGCATGTAAAATCAGCATACTCGGTCATTAAGAGCACTTCTAAATGACCGTTAGCATGTAAAATCAGCATACTCGGTCAATAAGAGCACTTCTAAATGACCGTCAGCTTCAAAAATCAGCATCCACGGTCAATGAGAGCACTTCTAATTGACCGTCAGCATGAAAAATTGGCGTCCACGGTCAATGAGAACACTTCTAAATGACCGTTAGCATGTAAAATCAGCATACTCGGTCATTAAGAGCACTTCTAAATGACCGTAAGCATCAAAAAATGGCGTCCACGGTCAATGAGAGCACTAATACGCTTACAGTACGAAAGAAAAAAGTGAACCTGAGCGAACTCAGTTTCACTTTTAATGAGAAAGAATCCCTAACAATTTCACTTCAACCAATTCTCTTGAATGAACTCGTCTCTTCCTGATTTTGCGCGGTCCTCTTTATAATGCTGTTCTTCTTTTACATAATAATCTTGATGGTACTCTTCGGCAGGATAGAACGTTTCTGCAGGTCTGATAACTGTAACGATAGGTTTTTTGAATTTACCGCTTTCTTCTAATGCAGTTTTAGAAGTCTGTGCCGCATGCTGTTGTTCTTCCGTATAATAGAAAATTGCAGTACTGTACGAATGTCCTCGATCTTGGAATTGTCCACCAGCATCGGTCGGGTCGATTTGTTGCCAATAGACTTCTAACAATTGTTCGTATGTGAAAATTGAAGGGTCAAACGTAATCTCAACAACTTCCAAATGGCCAGAATCACCTTTTTTTACATCTTCATATGTAGGATTGTCAACATGTCCACCCATATAGCCCGATACGACATCATGAATGCCGTCCCATTCTTTGAACGGTTTCACCATACACCAAAAACACCCACCTGCAAATGCCGCTTTTTCAATAGTCGTTTTGGACATTTTCAATCACTCCTTTTTTCTCTACCGATTGTACCATAAGAGTGACGAACGTTTTACAATTGATTTGTCGCTTGAATTCTGTAAAATAAATAGAAAGGTTGCCTACGTTTTGTAAACGTGCGTACAACCTTTCCGAGGTGCTAATGAGTGGGTATGTGTATTTTGACGATTAATTAATACAAGTAGCTTGCACCGATGATGATCAATAGTATGAAAAGCACTACTAACAACGCGAAAGAAAAACCGGTTTTATGACCATGTTCATTTCCCATAAAATCCACCACCTTCATTATAGACTATGCGTAGGAAGGGAACGGACATAGGTAAAGAGCCGGTTGCACATGAGAAACTTACAAGATTGAACGATGGCGATCTTGTCATGCAACCCGCATTACTACCATTCGTCCTATTGACGACATCATTTTTTGGAGGAATTTACTTTGACAGAAGACCAATACGAAGGTCCCGTTCCGAGAAGAAGACGGAGAAGAAGGAGATTAAGGGTAGGAAGGTTGTTCTTCACACTACTTTTTCTCATCTTCATCATAGGCGGGCTCTATTCATACATTCAATATCAGAAAGGTAAATCGTTAGCAGAAGGGAATGCGATTGATCCGGGTCCTTTTAAAGGGGATGTCATTGATCCGAAAAATCCTTCTGTTGAGAATTATTTATTACTAGGTGTAGACGATGATGGAAGCGGTAAGTCTCGTACGGATACAATGATGGTGCTTTCTTGGAACAAGAAAGAAGGGTCTCTTCGACTTGTGTCATTTATGCGGGACATATACGCTGATATCCCTGGCTACCAATCCTATAAATTGAACACTGCCTATTATTTAAATGGTGTTCAAACCGCGAAAGACACCATTACTGGGATGTTCGGTATTCCGATCCATCATTATGCAATCATTGACTTTGATAATTTTGAATCGATTGTTGATATCGCGTTTCCAAATGGTGTGGAAATGAACGTAAAGAAAGAAATGTCCGAAAAAATCGGCGTTACGTTAATGCCTGGCAAGCAGCATTTGAACGGCAAAGAACTTCTAGGCTATGCGCGTTTCCGTGCAGATGCAGAAGGGGATTTTGGGCGAGTTGGCCGGCAGCAGGAAGTTCTTGCGGCGATAAAAGAGGAAGCGTTACGCCCCGGTATGTTGTTGCATGTGCCTAAGTTGTCTGGTGCATTGACTGGGTATATTGAGACAGACTTAACAGCGAAAGAAGAGATTTCAAAAGCATTGACGCTTTTAATGAATGGAAAACCTGAACTTGAAACATTAACAATTCCGATAGAAGGAACCTATCGCTTTACAAGATATGAACATGCAGGGTCTGTGATTGAATTGGACCTCGAAAAAAATAAAGAAGCGTTAGCCGCTTTCTTAGAACCAACTACTGACTAAAGAGAGAGAAGGGGATTAGCAATGGGTACGCATCATACTTCTGAAAAAGGACAGGCGACCAATCGCATGGACAATGGCTCGTCAAGAACCATTCGTTTTCTTGGAGGCCGTACGACAATGTTCGTCCTTCTCTCAATTTTATTGATTGGCATTATCATTTTAGTCTTCAGTAAAGTGGCGTTTATCTTTTATCCGATTAAAGTGTTTTTCTCGACGGTTGTTTTACCAGTTATTTTAGCGACAATCGCCTATTATTTACTGCGACCGCTTTTACGCTTATTGGAGAAGTGGAAGATTCCTAGAATATGGGGTATTTTCATTCTCTTCATTGCATTAATAGGTTTAATCACTTTACTCGTATTTCTCGTTTTTCCTTTTTTAAAGACTCAATTTATGAATTTAATAGATGAGTTTCCTACATATTTCAATCAGATGCTCATTAATGTGGACTCGTTTTTACGCACTTCGATCTTTTCATCTTATTACAAAGAATTGGATATTGACGTCAACACATTCTTGGATGAACGGTTAGGGACTATTGGACAACTATTTACGGATGCTATTGGCGGACTCGCTTCTGGTGTCACATCATTCATCTCTGCCTTAACCGGATTTGTTCTGGCGATTGTGACTGTACCTTTCATCTTGTTTTACTTATTGCTAGAAGGTGAAAAATTTCCGAAAATGCTATTGAAAATGTTGCCGCCGCGTCTCCGTGACGATGCTCAAGAAATTTTCGAAGACGCTGACCATCAAATCAGCGCTTACATTCAGGGACAAATACTCGTCGCGATTTGCATTGGCATAATGGTTTCCATCGGCTTTCGAATCATCGGTATGGATTATGCTTGGCTATTAGGTGTACTCGCCATGTTTACAAGTGTCGTTCCATATTTAGGCCCAATCATCGCAATTACACCTGCTGTCATTATTGCAATTGTCACTTCACCTTTCATGCTCGTGAAGCTCGCCATTGTGTGGACGATTGTACAATTAGTCGAAGGGAAGTTCATTTCCCCGCAAATTATGGGGAAATCGCTGCATATCCATCCGATCACAATCATTTTCGTATTGTTAACAGGTGGTTCTTTGTTTGGGGTAGTAGGGGTCGTATTCGGTATCCCGGGTTATGCGTTGCTAAAAGTAGTGTTCACGCATTTGTTTAAACTGTTACGTCTTCGGTATAATAAATTCGAAACTGATGAACAGTATCATTATGAAAAACCTTCAAGGTAACAATATGCATAAAAAAAGACGATGAGGTGTAAAGCCTTCTCGTCTTTTTTCATGTGCATCAGAGGTACAATTGCTAACATAATAATATTATGTTAACCTTTCGCTGTACTTCATTAATATCCTCTTTATTTTATTCAGATCGAGCACGTTAAGGTGTTTCATACAGTATTGTGCCTGTCATCGAAAGGTCATAACCGCTCATTGCACGCATTTCATTTTTGAAAGCTTCACCTTGTAGGGTCCTCAAAATGCTATCGCGCAAGTGCTTGTTGTCAGGTCTTTTAAATATTACAAGGTCATATTGCTCCTGGATGAGGGGAATGAAGTCCACGTCTACTAACGCGGCGGCTTTCTCGATTCCGATTCCAACGTCAGCTAGCCCATTTGAAACCTTACTCGCAACAGCAATATGGTTCATTTCAATTTGTTCGTATCCTTCAATACGATTGCCTTTTATCCCTGCCATACGCAATTGTTCATCCAACAATACTCTAGCCCCTGAGCCGATTTCCCGATTGATCATTTTTATGGACGGTCTTTGCAAGTCCCTCCAGTGTCGGATGTTTTTCGGATTGCCTTTTTGCACATACAGACCTGCCTTCCTTGCTAATAAATTCATCACAATGAAAGAATGTCCATTTAATATGCGCTTAATGTAAGGAATGTTGTACTCTCCTGTATCTCCGTCAAACAGGTGAGTACTTACAATATCCGCTTTGCCATTGTACATAGCAATGAGGCTGTTTAAACTACCTTGATAAGAACGTAATGGTCGGTAGCCAATGTTCTCTTTTTCGATTGCACTCGCTAGTAAATCGAGGCTCATGTCTTGACCACTAATGATCACTTGACGGGTTGCAAAGGTAGGGAAGTGAGGTGGAGGTTCTTCAGTGAATGCTTCGTTAACCTCATTCGTACTATCCATTGGTTGCTCTTTTGTGTGCGGGATAGGAGATGCAGATACACCTCCACTTTTTGTACTTTCCTTATAGGCTTCTAAGTCAATCGCATCGACACGCATTTGACGCCCAACACGATACGCACGAAGCTCACCTTTTTTTATCAAATCATAGATCGTCAATTTTGATACTTTCAATTGCTCAGCAAGTTCTTCAGTTGTAAACGATGTCGTAGATTGGTTATTCATAGTAGCCTCCTAGTAGGATTCTTCTATTCATTGTCCCTTATTAAAAAATAATTTGCAAGATTAGAACATGTATAATGGGAATAAATGATAATTAGTATGTTCGATTGTGAACGAGAACTATTTAAATCTATTAAATTATAATTAGTATGATATAGTTATTTTATGTTATATTTAGATATATCTAAATACAGTAAAGGATAAGGGGATGGAAGTAGCGTGATTCGGTTAAAGAACATATGGATTGCTCTTTGTGTTGTCGGATTATTGGCTGGTTGTTCATCGAGAAGTGGTAGTAACGATGGCGAAGAGGAAGTAGAATTAGTAGTCGCTGCGGCTGCAAGTTTAACAGATGCATTGACAGCGTTAAAAGATTCGTTTGAAAATGAACATGAAAACGTAAGTATTACCTTCAATTTTGGCAGTTCTGGTAAGTTGGCGACCCAAATTACGCAAGGTGCGCCTGTAGATGTGTTTTTATCCGCAAGTCCTAAGGATATGGATGTTCTAGAAGGTGAAGAACTCCTGATCGATTCGACGCGTAGAAATTTTACGGAAAACGCGCTCGTGTTGATTGGCCACCGCGATGCACAATTCCAAGTACCTTCATTTGGGGACATTGACAATGCAGCAATCGCGAACATT
This sequence comes from Sporosarcina saromensis, assembly GCF_033253735.1. Classification (NCBI taxonomy): domain Bacteria; kingdom Bacillati; phylum Bacillota; class Bacilli; order Caryophanales; family Caryophanaceae; genus Sporosarcina; species Sporosarcina saromensis. The sequence continues at coordinate 8,326 of NZ_JAUBDI010000022.1, forward strand.
GCAATTGGTGAGCCGGAAAGCGTGCCTGTCGGGCGTTATACTAAAGAGGTGTTAGAGCACCTTGACTTGTGGGATACATTGCAGAACAAACTTGTTAGGGGTTCTGATGTACGGCAAGTATTAACGCATGTAGAATTAGGGAATGCAGATCTTGGTGTGGTGTACTCGAGTGATGCATTCATTTCTGACAAGGTGAAGGTGTTAGCGGAAGCGGATCCAAATTGGCATGCGCCGATTGTTTATCCAGGTGCGGTCGTAAAAAGTACGAAGCATGAAGCGGAAGCTCATGCATTTCTTGCTTATCTAGGTAGCGAGGAAGGAAAAAAAGCATTAGAAGCATATGGTTTCAAGTAATTCGCAAAGGAGTGTGCACGGATGATGGACATGAGTTATTCACCGTTACTGTTGTCATTAAAAGTGGCGGTCATTTCCACTGCAATTGTCTTTCTACTCGGCCTCATTTTTGCGCACCGATTTTCTAGGAAAGAATTTTTCGGGAAAAGTATTATTGAAGCGTTGTTTTTACTTCCACTTGTATTGCCGCCAACGGTTGTCGGTTTTGGACTGCTGATCCTGTTCGGTAAAAAAGGATGGATCGGTAAATGGCTGTTGGAATGGTTTGATTATCAAGTCGTGTTCACTTGGGTTGGTGCGGTCATTGCGGCCGTTGTGGTTTCTTTTCCGCTCATGTATCAAAGTGCATCTGCCGCCTTTACGAGTGTAGACGTGAAATTGGAGAACGCCGCGCGGACGATGGGTGCTTCTGAGTGGCGTGTATTTTGGACAATTGCGTTTCCCCTCGCTTGGCCAGGATTACTTGCTGGATTCGTGCTGTCATTTGCAAGAGGGCTCGGAGAATTTGGCGCGACCCTTATGCTGGCAGGTTACATCCCAGGGAAGACAGACACCATTCCGATGGCCATCTATTTTGCTGTAGAAGCGGGACAAATGGAAAAGGCAACGTTTTGGGTGGTCATTATTGTTGCGCTTGGATTTAGTACGATTTTGTGGTTGAACTGGTGGAGTAGACGGAATATGAGGCGATATTCAAATGAAAAGTAAAGTAGGTGAGCCCATGCTTAAAGTGACTATACAAAAACAACTAGCGCACTTTCCATTGGATGTTTCGTTTACGATGAGAGATGAAATTCTTGTGCTATTTGGACCTTCAGGAGCAGGCAAGACGACCATTCTCAATTGTATCGCAGGGCTAGCCAATCCAGACGGCGGAAAGATCGTGTTAAATGATCAACCGTTTTTCCACTCACCGAACAATTCACTACCCACTCAAAGAAGAAATATTGGCTATCTTTTTCAGGATTACGCCTTGTTTCCACATATGACGGTCGAGAAGAATATTAATTATGGTGTAAAAAAAACAACGGTCAAGGTATATACCATCATTGAGCAACTTACGAATGTGCTTGGGATACAACATTTACTAAATAAGTATCCACATCAAATTTCCGGCGGCGAAAAACAACGTGTAGCATTAGCAAGAGCGTTAGCCACGGAACCATCCATTCTTTTATTGGATGAACCGTTATCCGCACTGGATAAGCAAACGCGTATCGAGTGTCAGAATGAGCTCATTCGCATCCATGAAATGTGGAAAATCCCGTTCATTATTGTGACACACGATCAAGAAGAAGCTGAAAAATTGGGGCATCGGATGTTATTGATGGAGCAAGGAAAAGTCATTGAAGAAAGAAGATGTAGAATAAGTACATGAATTCATACTACACAGTGCCTTCTGAACATCATACGGAAGGTGCTTTTTCATTGTAAACTCTTGAATAACTAGACGATCAAGCGCATACTTAATAAGTTACTTATCTAATTTAGGAGTTTTGATCATATGACAACTTACAGTATTGAAAACCGTCCGATGACTGTTGAAAACGATCCGTGGGAAGCGTATATGGATGTCAAACAACACGGTCAATTGACGTTATCGAGTATCGAATTTACTACGACTTATTTATGTAATATGCGTTGTGAGCATTGTGCAGTCGGATACATGTTACAACCGAAAGATCCGGACACTTTGCCGATTGAACTATTGACCGCTCGATTGGATGAAATTCCACATTTGCGGACAATCAGCATTACGGGTGGCGAGCCGATGTTCTCAAAAAAATCGGTTGAACAAGTCGTGCTACCCCTTTTGAAATATGCACACGGACGTGGCGTCAAAACGCAGATGAATTCTAATTTGACAATGCCACTCGAACGTTATGAGCAAGTAGCCCCATATTTGGATGTATTGCACATCTCCCACAATTGGGGGACGGTAGATGATTTTGTGGAAGGCGGATTTGCCAACATGGAAAAGCAGCCGCCACGTGAACGAAGAGCAGCGCAGTTCCAACGCATGATCGATAACAGTAAAGCTCTAGCTGATATGGGTGTGATGGTTTCAGCAGAAACGATGCTGAATAAACGGACATTGCCACATTTACAATCTATTCATAAGCAAGTAGTTGAAGAGATGAAGTGTGCACGTCATGAAATCCACCCGATGTATCCGAGTGATTTTGCAAGTTCTCTAGAAGTATTGTCGCTTGCAGAAACGAGAAAAGCATTGCATGATTTGCTCGATGTCCGTGATGAAGATACGTGGATGCTATTTGGCACGTTGCCATTTTATCCTTGCAGCCCACTCGAAGAAGACCTTCAACTGTTAAAGCGGATTTACAACAGCAAAAACGCTTCCGTACGAAATGATCCGGATGGACGCTCTAGATTGAACGTCAATATCTTCACAGGAGATGTCATTGTCACAGATTTTGGTGACACACCGCCGATGGGGAACATTACATCGGATTCGTTACCAGACATGCTCGATCGTTGGTTAGAACGTCCACTCGCCAAGTCGATTAGCTGCCATTGCCCAGCTGTTCAATGCCTAGGGCCCAATTTACTTGTCAAGGATGCCTATTACAAGGACGTCGATTTTACTTCGCGAAACGCAAAGATTACACGCTAATCAGATGGAACCATTCTCTAACAATTTCGTTTAATGAGTAGAAAGAAGTTTGTCGGAGGAGGTGTTCCATTGTCCGCGCCATTTGTCATGTTTTCGACCATCCACATCGCTACACTATGCGTCATTTTAGCGTTGATGATCAGTTTGTTTACATTCCGGAAGAAATTCCAATTTGACATGCAAAAAACGAGACGTATAGAGCGGGGAATTGCACTTTCATTAATTGGGATGGAAATCCTTTATCATGTATGGATGGTACAATCGGAGCGTTGGCGATTAGTCGATTCATTGCCATTGGAGCTATGCAGCTTGTCGCTACTCGTTACAGCTTTTCTGTTATGGACAGGGAATAAGCATGTCGTCGATTTTGTTTTTTTTGCGGGTATTGGAGGCGCGCTCCAAGCAATTGTAACACCCGTGTTGGATATGGATTTCCCACATTTCCGTTATTTTCATTTCTTTTATACCCATACAATGATTATCCTGACGGGTTTATATTTCATCTGGATAAAAGGATATCGACCGACCTTTAAAGGCGTTGTAAAAACGATGATCGTCTTAAATGTTCTATTGCCAGTGATCTTGCTTGTGAACAAGTTAGTTGACGGGAATTACATGTTTTTACGAAACAAGCCGGAAAACGGTAGTTTATTAGACGTGCTAGGACCGTATCCATGGTATATTCTTTCACTTGAGGCGGTTGCGTTTCTCATTTTTACACTTTTGTGGCTAGGATTACGAAAATCTACTCGTCAATCTCGATCTGTGAGCGGAGACTGACGAAACTCTAAAGCGACGTATATAGGTACGTTCCATCTTCGAATTTATGTAGACAATGCTATAAGGGAAATGGTACGATTTAGGAACTACGATGAAGAAAACCAAGGAGGACATGCGATGACGGAACAAAAAACGAAAATCAGTTTAAAAGACGCAGTCAAACAACAGCTCGAAGCAAAGAAGAACAAAGCTTCCGTTAACAAACGAACTGGCAACCCTATTCAACAAGGCCCTAAAATGAAAAGCCAGCAAGAAAAACCGGTCACACAGTCAAGCAGAAAAATGGGGATTTAATAATGAGGTAGAGGGGAAGATCCCCCTCTACTTTTTTTATGCCATCGCTTTGATCAAGTTTGCCATTTCAATGGCAGCCATTCCAACGTCCCAGCCTTTGTTGCCCGCCTTCGTGCCTGCACGCTCGACAGCTTGTTCAATCGTCTCTGTCGTCAACACACCAAAAAGCACGGGAATCTCTTCTGTCATATTCAAAGAGGCGATTCCTTTTGCCACTTCATTACATACATAGTCGAAATGAGGAGTTGCTCCTCTAATGACCGTACCGAGTGCGATAACGGCATCATATTTCTTTGAGGCAGCCATACGCTTGGCTATCAAGGGAATCTCAAATGCACCTGGCACCCAACAGATTTCGATATCTTCCGGTGCGACACGATGTCTGACTAAAGCGTCTTGTGCTCCGCTTAGTAGTTTGCCAGTAATAAACTCATTAAATCTTGAAACGACGATGCCTATTTTTAAGCCATCCCCTATTAAATGTCCTTCATATGTTGTATACATCGCTCATTTCGCTCCTTCGTATAAAAGATGTCCAAGTTTCTCTTTCTTCGTTTTCATATACTGTTCATTCGCTTCGTGTGTCGGTATTTCAATTGGAACTCTGCGCGTGATTTGAATGCCATGCGCTTCAATACTGTCCATTTTTCGTGGGTTATTCGTTAACAACTGGATTTGTATACAACCGAGCTCTTTCAAGATTTGTGCACTGACGTCATACGTACGGCAGTCATCGGCAAATCCTAAAAGGGCATTCGCTTCGACCGTATCATAGCCTTGTTCTTGCAACTGATACGCTTTCATTTTATTGACAAGCCCAATCCCACGCCCTTCCTGTCGCATATAAAGAAGGACACCGACTCCCGCTTGTTGGATAGTCGCAAGGGCGGCATGTAGCTGGGGGCCACAATCACATCGACAAGAACCGAAGACATCTCCTGTTAAACATTCGGAGTGAATCCTGACGAATGGGGCTTCGACAGTAGCCAAATCACCCATTACAAAGGCAATATGCTCTTGACCCGTCCATTTCTCTACATACGTATACGCTGTAAATTCTCCATATGTCGTCGGTAAATGTGTTGACACAATGTGTTCGATAAGTTGTTCATTCTTTTTCCGATAGGCAATCAATTGCTCAATCGAAAGAATGACCATGCCTAAACGTTCAGCAAGTTCTTCAAGTTGACGTCCTCTTGCCATCGTGCCATCTGCATTCATAATTTCACATATAACGCCTACTGGCTCAGCGCCTGCAAGTTTCGCCAAGTCGACCGCCGCTTCCGTGTGGCCAGGGCGTGTCAAGACGCCACCTTGTTTGGCGACTAAAGGGAATATGTGGCCAGGTCGTCTAAAATCGGTTGCCACAGAAGTATGATTCAACATTTTCATAATCGTTTCCGATCTTTCGAATGCAGATATGCCAGTATGTGCATTCGCGTGGTCGATACTGACCGTAAAAGCGGTACCATGCGCATCTGTATTCGTTCCGGTCATCGGGGAAAGCCCTAACTGTTCATTCTTTTCCTCTTCAATCGGCACGCAAATGAGTCCTCGACCTTCCATCGCCATGAAATTGATCATTTCAGGTGTGGCAAATTCCGCAAGTGCTACGAAATCACCCTCGTTTTCTCGCTTCTCGTCATCGACAACAATAATGGCTTTTCCTTGTTTAAGTTGTTCGAGTGCTGTTTCTACCGATGCAAACACGTTCTCAGCTCCTTATGCGTAAAATCCGTTTTTGACGAGTGTATCCATTGTCAGTACGTCTTTTTGATGTTGTTTTTGAGTCGCTGGGCGGCATAGTTGCTCTACATATTTCGCAAGTATGTCACATTCAACATTTACATAATGGCCAACTACCTTCATGCCAATAATGGACTGTTGTTGCGTCGTTGGAATTAATGAAATTGTACAGCCAGTTGAAAACACATCAAAAATCGTCAATGAAGTTCCGTCAATTGTGATGGACCCTTTCGGAATCATGTATTTCAACAACGATTCTTCTAGTTGAATGTCCATATACAGTGCATTTTCGTGTTTGCGCATTGAAGTGATTTTTCCTATGCTGTCAACGTGACCTGATACGATATGTCCGCCAAAGCGGCTCGTCATGGCCATTGCTCGTTCTAAATTCACTTTGTCTCCCTTTTGGAGTTTGGATAACGTAGTCGACTGAAACGTTTCCGGCATGACATCTGCAGTAAAATACGTTGATGTAAAAGATGAAACCGTCAAACAGACGCCATTCACAGCTAGACTATCACCGAAATTGACATCCGCAAGAACAGTCGTACAGACGATCGTTAACGACATAGATCGGTTTCCTCTGTTTACTGCATGCACCGTTCCAATTTCTTCAACAATTCCAGTGAACAATTAGTCATCACCTCGCTTGTTGAAAAGGGCATGGATACGTACATCCTCATGAAGTGTTTTCATATCAAGGATGTCGAGCATTTTCCCTTCAGCGATACGGGTACAGCCGTGGTCCATGAAAAGGGAAGGACCGTTTCCAATCAGTTTCGGGGCTACATACAAATACAATTCATCCGCTAAACCTGCTGTGATGAAACTGGAGTGTACTTGACTGCCACCTTCAACGAGTAGTTTCATAATCCCACGTTTACCGAGACGTTTTAACACCTCGTGTAAATAGTCGACATCAGGAGGAATCGACTCAACGGTTACGAGGGGGTATTTTGCGAACTGGTTCGTCAGTGTGTCTTGTCCGACAGTAAAAATGATTGTTTCTGCAGCATTGTCCTGAATGACATTAGCTGTTTGTGGCGTCCGTAGATGCCTGTCTAAAATTATGCGAATAGGGTTCTTTCCACCATGGGGCAAACGGGTGGTGAGGAAAGGGTTATCTTGAAGAATCGTATTTACACCTACTAGTATCGCATCATGGGTATGGCGGAGGGTATGGACATCCGATCTTGCGTGTGACGAAGTTATCCATTTGCTGTCCCCAGTGTGCGTCGCTAGGCGGCCGTCCAATGATGTGGCGGCTTTTAAGGTGATATACGGTGTTCCGTGTTTTATAAAATGAAAATATGCCCGGTTACTAAAATCTGCCTCTTTTGTACAAATAGCTAAAATGACTTCAATGCCTGCAGCTCTAAGAAGCCTGATCCCGTTGCCATTGACGGCGGGATTAGGGTCCAATGACGCAATGAAAACGCGTCGGATACCGCTCTTAATAATGGTATCCGTGCACGGTGGCGTTTTCCCCGTATGTGCACATGGTTCCAGTGTCACATACAAATCGGCATTCTGTGCTTGCGCGCCGGCCATTGTTAAAGCGTGCACCTCAGCATGCGGTGTCCCTGCACGTACATGCATACCTGTTCCGACAATTTGGCCGTCTTTTACGCAAACAGCGCCGACAATCGGATTCGGAGAAGTGTGACCTTCAGCAGTCCTTGCGAGATCTAAAGCGAGTTTCATATAAGTTTCATCTGTCATTTTGTTCCCCCTTTCAACATGAAAAGGGCAGACGTATAGTGGGCATGGCAAAAAAACGCCTGCAACTTCTCCCATCCAGACTTTCACTGTCGGTGCCGGAGTTACACCAGCTCCACCGTCTTCAAGTAGAGAAGAACGGGTCACGGACTGACGAGCGCGATTGCTCGATCACCGCCGGTAAGGAATTTCACCTTGCCCCGAAGTTGCAGTATTTTATTTACCGCAATCAATTTAGCACAAAAATAGCGACTTGCCAAACTCTTTTTATAAACAAGAAAGCGTCAATTGTTGATTAACCGTCGTTTTTAAGCGCTTAAAATGCTATCATGAAGTGTATTTAGAGTCATTTAGCTTATGCAATCTGAACGGATTGATAGAAAGATAGGTAAAATAGATTGAACTGAAAATGAATCGTTTGAAACATTCAAGAATGGAGGCGACGAATGGAAAATCGTACAATTGAAGAATTACAATCACGGCAAGAACTACTGGAAGGATTTCATGTCATGCGGTACCTAAGACCTCAATTTACTGAGCAAAGTTATATCGCACTGGTGGAAGAAGCTCAAAAGAACGAGACCTACCGCCAATTCGCATTGCGAGTAGATGGACGTATCGTAGCTGTGATTGGTTTTCAACCAATGATTACGCTTTATTACGGAAAGTATATTTGGGTCTGTGATTTAGTGACTGACATAGCATTTCGATCAAAAGGATTTGGTGAACAGCTATTGACGTTTGTCCATTCGCTTGCAAAGAAAGAAGGATTTGACCGGATTGCACTATCTTCTGGTCTCCAACGAGAACATGCACACCGGTTTTATGAAGAAAAAATGGGGTATGAGCGTGCGAGTTTTGTTTTTACAAAAACGCTGTGATCCATTCATAAAGCCAAATAGCTGAAATAGGGCACTATGTACTTTATAATGAGGAAGAATTAGCAGGTTTACACCAGTGAATCGTTGAATTTTGTTGAAAAAGTGAGGAACACACGCATGTCAAGAGAAGCAGAAGGTAAAGCACACGGAAAAGTAATCCTCATCGGAGAACATTCCGTTGTTTATGATAAACCTGCAATTGCCTTGCCATTTCCGGTTGTGAACGTCGTTGCGACTGTAAGGGAAGGTATTGAAAATGATAATAAAACGTCAATTTGTGTAACAAGTCGATATTTTAGTGGTGAGCTTCAACAGGCACCTGTCGAGTTATCCGGTTTTAAAGCGAGTGTAGAAGAATCGCTGCAATTGTTACATGCCACGGATACGAATTTATCGATACAGATCGATTCATCCATACCGTCAGGAAGAGGATTAGGATCGAGTGCAGCAGTCGCTCATGCAGTCGTAAAAGGGATCTTTCATTACTTTGATGCACCTTTGCCACATGATGTGCAAATGCACCTCGTCCAAATTGCCGAAACGCATGCGCACGGCAATCCGAGTGGCATTGATATGAAAGCTACTTCAAATGAAGCGCCCATTTGGTTTCAAAAAGGGAAGAAGACAACAGCTCTTTCTTTCAAGAAACCTTTACATATCGTCATCGCGGATTCTGGACAATTCGGGGATACGCGAACGGCTGTGGAGAGTATACGCCATATGTATCGAAACCAACCGACGTCTGCTCGGGCATCGATTGACTTGCTAGGTGCGTACACGCATGCGTGCAAAGATGCATTGCTGGAAGGCAATAGCACAAAAGTTGGCGAGTTGTTGAATCTTGCACAAACGGAATTAGTCACACTCGGTGTCAGTGATACAAAGCTGGATCATTTAATCACAATCGCTAGAGCGAACGGTGCACTTGGCGCTAAATTGACGGGCGGCGGTCGTGGCGGCTGTGTGTTATGTTTGGCTGAAGATGAACAACATGCACAAAAGTTGGCAAGTGCGTTAGAAAAAGCTGGAGCTTGTCAAACATGGACGAGTCGTATTAGCCATCCATAACAAGAGCAGAACAGATTATGAAGTGAGGGTTTTTGATGAAAGCAACTGCAAGAGCGCATACGAATATTGCGCTAATTAAATATTGGGGGAAACGAGACGAACAATTGTTCCTTCCGATGAATAATAGCATTTCCATTACACTCGACCAGTTTTATACAACAACTTCGGTTACTTTCCAAGACGACTTAGCATCTGATGTGTTCGTATTGGACGGAGTGGAACTTGGTGGTGCAGAACAAAACAAAATTTCAACTTTTCTAGACCTCGTCAGAAAAACGACGAAGCATCATGGGTATGCAGTCGTGGAGTCCTCTAACAATGTTCCGACTGCTGCAGGTTTCGCCTCATCCGCTTCAGGCTTTGCAGCACTGGCTGCAGCTTCTACGAAAGCGCTTGGGTATGAAATATCTGATGCAGGACTATCCATTCTTGCTCGACAAGGATCTGGTTCAGCGTGTCGGTCGATATACGGGGGATTCGTCGAATGGCATATGGGTGAAAAGAATGATGGAACCGATTCATTCGCCACGCAACTTCTTTCAGAAGAAGACTGGCAACTGAGCATAATATCCGTCATGGTCGAAGCGAAACAGAAAAAGGTTCTAAGTCGAGAAGGGATGAAAAGGACGGTTGAAACATCCCCTTTTTACGACGGTTGGTTAGCTTCGCTTGAACCGGATCTACTTGCAACGCGTGCAGCAATCGCCAACCGTACGTTTGAACAATTAGGAACGGTGCTGGAACGAAATGCGATGAAAATGCACGCCACAACATTAGGCGCTAACCCTCCATTCATGTATTGGATGAGTTCCACGATTGAAGTGATGCAAGCAGTTCAGGAATTGCGAGAAGACGGCATACAGGCATATTTTACAATCGATGCAGGTCCGAATGTTAAAGTGATTTGCCAACCCGCAGATGAAAGGGTCGTAATGGACAGGTTGAAACAGCTGATGTGCGTGAAAGATCTATTCCTTTGCCATCCAGGACCTGGTATCCACTATTTAACTACATGAAGGAAGGAATCGATGTATGAAACCACCAACCTTAACCGTCAGGGTACCAGGTAAGTTGTTTATCGCAGGAGAATATGCTGTGTTGGAACCAGGAGGGCATAGTGTTGTTGTAGCTATCGACCGGTATGTGTATGCGCATCTAATAGACAGTCCGGAATTTGTCGTCAACTTACCCCAAATCGGTTTTTCAAAAATGTCTTGGTCCGAAACGGATGACGGATTACACTTCTGTACGTATGCACCAAAACTAACCTTCATCCAAAATGCCATTACCGTTTGTCATCAATACATACGACATGTTGGTATTCAAGTGGAACCATTCAGCTTAACAATTGACAGTGAACTGGATGATTTCGCTACGGGCAAAAAATACGGTTTAGGGTCAAGTGCGGCGGTCGTTGTTGCAGTTATAAGCGCTATTTTACAAAAACATCATGCGCATGGGATTCCTTTGTCGCATGAAGTGATTTATAAGTTAGCAGCAATTGCACACTTCACGACGCAAGGAAGTGGTTCTTGTGCTGACATTGCAGCGTCAACTTACGGGGGATGGCTTCATTATCGTACATTTGATGCGAAGTGGTTGATCGAACAACTTGAAGACGGGGTAGACGTCCATACACTTGTTGCCAAACAATGGCCTGGTTTACAAGCGACAACTATTCAGCCACCAGCCGACTTGGAATTAGTCGTCGGATGGACAGGGAGCGAAATGTCGACAGTGAAGATGATCGACCGTATTCGTGCATTACAAACGCAGCGGCCACATCGCTATGCGGCTTTTATAGACCAGAGCACAGAGGCAGTTTTGTCAATGGTTAAACATTTTTCAGCGAACAATTTAGCAGGCGCTCTACAGAGTCTAACCGCAAATCGTAATGCATTGAAAGCGTTAAGTGAAGAATTGGATGCCGTCATTGAAACACCTAGTTTGCAAGCTTTGATACAGATTGCGAATGAGTACGGAGCTGGTAAAACATCGGGTGCAGGCGGTGGTGATTGTGGTATTGCGCTCGTTTCAGAAAAATCGTTTGTTGATTCATTAAAGAGAGAGTGGCGACAAGCGGGCATCGAACCATTGAATTTGACTGTCTGCATGGAAGGCACAAAGAGGATAGAAAAGGGGGATTTAATCGTATGACGGATTCGATCCATACACGGAAAGCCGAACACATTGAGATTACGCTTAATGAAAAAGTAACGGGTACAAACATTTCGACTGGACTTGAAAAAGTTCAATTTATTCATAATGCACTACCTGAGATTGACTTTAATGAGATTTCCATTGAAAGCAAGTTCTTAAATGAGCAAAGACCGACACCGTTCGTTATTAGTTCGATGACAGGTGGAGCTGCATTTGCCGAAACAATCAATCGGAACTTGGCCATTGCTGCGGAAGAAAAAGGATGGATCCTTGCATTAGGTTCAATGCGTGCCCTAATCGAAAGCGAAGAACATCGGTCATCATTTCAAGTAAGACAATATGCACCGAATGTGCCAATCATCGCTAATTTAGGCGCTGTTCAATTAAACTATGGATTTGGCGTTGAACAATGTAAACAAATTATCGAAATGACAGATGCGAATGCATTAGTGCTTCACTTAAATACGATTCAAGAAGTCATCCAACCGAATGGAGACTTGAATTTCAAAGACTTACTCTTAAAAATCGAACAATTAACGAAAGAATTAGGCGTACCGATAGGCGTGAAGGAAGTCGGTTGGGGAATTGATGGGAACACTGCCAAGAAACTGTGTGACGCCGGCATTTCGTTTGTCGATGTAGCTGGTGCAGGTGGAACTTCTTGGAGCCAAGTCGAAAAATTCCGTTCAAACGACCCAGTAAAACGCGCTGCCGCAGAAACGTTTAGTGGTTGGGGCAATCCGACCGTCGATTGTGTCATTGGCGTTCGTGAGCAGGTTGCAAATACATCGATCGTAGCAAGTGGCGGCATGTATACGGGGCTAGATGCTGCGAAAACAATTGCGTTAGGTGCTGATATGGTAGGCTTCGGCAGATCGATTTTGAAAGAAGCAACACTTTCTGTTGAAGACGTTATGACGGTCATGGAAACGAAAGAATTGGAATTGCGAATGGCCATGTTTGGAATTGGCGCTAAGGATATTCAAACTTTACAAGCAACCGATCGAGTTGTTTATCATCGATAAAATTGCTCAACATGTCTTTTCTCATGAATCTTGAGAGAGGGCATGTTTTATTTATAGAGTTACTTGCACATAGGAACTAAAGTTCGTATGATGGAGATGAACAAAGATTTCAATAAGCGATAGGGTGGGGTGGGATAAATGGCTAGAAAAAGGGGAATTACGGACGAACATATTATTGAAATGTATGTAAGTGGTATGTCCTATGTAGAGATGAGCTCAAATATCGGCATAACAAATCGTGCTATTCGTAATGTATTAGTTAAACATGGTATTGAAAGAAAGCCAATCGGTAGACCACGTATTTACCAAGTGAATGAACATTTTTTTAAGACGTGGACACATGAAATGGCTTGGGTACTTGGGTTATTTATTACGGATGGAAATGTCCAAAAAGACCTTCACAGTATTAGCCTTGCACAAAAAGATGAAACTATTTTGCGGAAAGTTGCGGCAGTTATGGGAGCACATCCAGTTATCAGGGATCCAATAGGGACACGAAAGACACCGTTGTTAATCATCAACTCAAAAATTATTAAAGAGGATTTAAAGCAATTAGGCATTACTTCAAACAAGTCTTATACTGTGCCATTTCCTGACGTCCCTGAACAATACTTGCCTGCATTTATACGGGGTGTAATTGATGGGGATGGATGGGTTGATCGGGAGGGATATAGCTTAAATATTACGACTGCGAGTTTTAAATTCGCTATGGGGATTATGAAAACTATTGAGTGCTGGAATATTAACCCTTTTCTACAGACAACCAAGAGTACTTCATCTCAAAAGAATATTTATCGAGTCTGGGTTAAAGGAAAACAACAAGTACTTACACTAGCTCAAATTATTTACTTGAATAGTGACTCTAATCATATTGCTTATAAAAAGAGTCGAATGTTTTTCCATAGTGATCCTAATAATCTAAAATTATTAGGGAAATTTCAAACTGCACAAGGACGCATTCGCTTTAGAACTACAATAAGTATAGAACGATTAGAGCCCGTTAAACAACTTGCGATAAAACAAAACGTTCCAATCAATCGATTGTTGGAAAGATGTATTAATCAGCTATTGAACACCAAAGAAAATATTACTATTTGCAAAACCGATCGACCGAAAGACCGTATTCATTTTAAAACAACTTATCAAAAATCGTTACTTGAAGAGTTGAGAGTACTTGCGAAATCCCGTGGATTGTATATAAATGATCTAATCGAATATAGTTTAAAATTTCTAGGGGATCGTGGTAAATAATCTCCTATTTCTTTGTTAAAAATTTAAGTTAACATAATATTTATTTTGGGCAGTTAAATATCATCATTAAGTATACTTGAAACAGTGAGATGAAACGCGTTTTTTTACATAAAAACCCGCAGCAAATCATTTACACGATTTCTGCTGCGGGTTTTTCAATTTGTGGCTGTTCAAAAGTGATATTTTTCTTTTTCATCAATACATAAAATAACACCGTTAACGTTAAACTAATCATCCCAAATAGTATGACCATTGTTTGCAACCCAACGATATCTAAAAATGCGCCTGTGCTCACTAACACGACTTGAAACATGACCCGTTCTAACATATTACGGAATGAGAAAAACCGGCCGTGATATGCTTTTGGCATTTGTTTCTGAAAAATGACCATTGCTGTTGGAAAAAAACAACCTAACGCAAAACCTAGCACCGCAAATGCGCTAAGTGTCATAACGACACTACTTGCAAAAAAGAGCATGAACTCTGCAACTGCAACCATCGTTGCAAAGAAAAATAAGATAACCGTCGTCTTCCATTTCTGTGCGATGTATTTTACCGCAAACGATCCAATCATGAACGCAATGCCTTCAAACGTATAAATGAGTCCTTTAATGGATGAAGAATTTTGGATTTCACTAATGTTTATGACGATCAAGTTAAAGGAGCCGATAAATAATAACGGGATTAACGTCATAACAAGCGTCATACCGACAGTCGGAAATGCTTTTAACACTGGGAACACATCCATAAATCCACTGTTTTCACGTTGCTTTGCACTTTTCCCTTCGTCACTCCCCTTCCCTTCATCAATTTTCAGCATAAGCGTAAACCCTAGTAACAAGCCGTATGCCAATAAGGAAACCCAGTACAACGATGCTAATGACCAATACACAAGCATGACACCAGCTAATGCAGTGCCTGCTACCCTTGCTATCGTTGCTACGTTCATATGCAAGCCATTCATGGCTAACAGATCTTTATCCTTCACAACAAGCGGAATTGCAGCTTGCAGGGCTGGAAAGTAAAACGTTGCCGCTAATTGAATCGAGACGATGAATGCGACCATCCACCAAACAGAGCCCGTAGCAATGGCAAGCAGCATGAAAACGACACTGATCATTCTCCCAATACCTGCTATAAGTAATACAGTCTTTTTACGTGATTGGTCAATAATCCGTCCTGCCGTTGGACCTGCAATAATACCTGCTAGTAATCCAATCGATAAGATAATGGCTTTGACAAAATCAGAGGGTATTTTTGCTTGAAGAAACTCAAGATTACCGATGATTCCCGTCCATAATCCGAGACCTGCAATCATCTCACCACTCAGGATAATCCAAACATTACGATTGTTCCACATGGCACTTCCCCATTCTTCTATATATTTCGGTTGTCGAATTAGTATACGGCAAATCAAAGGAAAAGTCACTCTTTTTTTACGAAGCAATGAAAAATACGCTCGTCTCATCGTGAACTGATGAGACGAGCGTATTTATTAACTTTTTGGATCAGCTGTCACTGGTTTAATGACGGCTTGTACTTTACCGTCCCTTGTTTCATCCACGAGCGCACTACCATTGGATAAACGATCGACTAACCGTAAATTCCCTGTTTCAATTGGAATTTTGTTATCTTTTGTCGTCGTCAAAATGACTGTATCTCCAGGTTTGACGAGTGCAGTTCCGACAATTCGATGCGGATTTGCCTTCAACTCTTTTAGCACGACCATCCCACGTTGTGCTCTTGAAGCTTGCTCAAATTCTTTCAAGGCAATGCGTTTAATGGATCCTCGCTGTGTTCCAATGACGATGGATTCCGCTTCATCACGCAGTACGAGCATGGAAACAAGCTTATCGCCAGACTTTAAGTTAATGCCTTTAACACCTGAAGTACGAACGCCAGTAATCGATAACTCCGATAAAGAGAAGCGTAATGCATAAGCTTGTTCCGTGAAGAGAATAACATCTTCCTCGCCTGTTACAAGCTGTACATTCGTCATTTTGTCGCCTTTCTTCAAGTTCATCGCTTTGAAAGTCCTTGAATAGCGTTGTACTTGGAAGTCGGCTAACTTGGATAGTTTTATGTTTCCATTGTCTGCTACTGTGAGAACGGCTGTTTGCTCGTCGAAACTTTCGATGCCGATTGCTGCAATGATCTCTTCATTCGGTTCTAAGGAAATGATACTCGAAATATGTTGGCCTAGATCTCTCCATCGAATATCCGGTAATTCATGTACAGGTTGATATAAATAATTACCGAGTGAAGTGAACAATAGCAAATGATGCTGTGTGTTCATGACTGCTTCAAGTAAACTATAATCAGAATCCTTCATTTCCTGGCCAGTGCCGTTTGACGCGCTGTACGAACGCATGCTCGTACGCTTCACGTAACCATCTTTCGTTACAGACACGACAACTTCTTCACTAGGAACGAGGATATCAAGGTCTACTTTAATACTTTCAATCTTTTCTTCGATGACCGATCTACGTTGTTCAGAGAATTGCTTCCGAATTTCCATCAGTTCTTTCTTAATGACGGAAGCTAACTTCTTATCACTTGTCAAGATGGCGTTCAACTTTTCGATCAGTTTCCGTAGCTCTTCATCTTCTTTGCGAAGCTCAGTTATATCCGTATTCGTTAAGCGGTACAACTGTAGGGAAACAATTGCTTCCGCCTGAACTTCTGTAAACGAAAACTTTGTAATTAAGTTGTTTTTTGCATCCCGTTTATCTGCGGAAGCCCGAATCGTTTTAATGACTTCATCCAAAATGGACAAAGCTTTTATTAATCCTTCAACAATGTGTAAACGGTCTTTTGCTTTCTGGATATCATAAGTTGATCTTCTCGTTACGACTTCTTTTTGATGAACAATATACGCATCAAGCAGCATCGGTAATGACATAAGTGTAGGTCGACGATTTGAAATAGCGACCATATTAAAATTATACGTAATTTGCAAATCTGTGTTTTTTAATAAATACTGTAAAATCGCATTGCCGTCCATATCTTTCTTCAACTCAACGACAATTCGGAGACCAGTACGATCTGATTCATCACGTACATCGGCAATCCCATCAAGCTTACGATCGACTCGAAGTTCATCCATCTTCTTTACGAGGTTTGCTTTATTGACATCATACGGAATTTCAGTGATGACAATTTGTGACTTACCAGCTTTTAATTGCTCAATTTCGGATTTCGCACGAATGACAAAACGTCCTCGTCCAGTTTCATATGCGGTTTTGATACCATCCGTTCCTTGGATAATCGCACCTGTCGGGAAATCAGGACCTTTCAATACTGTCATTAAATCATCTACAGATACCGTAGGATCATCCATGCGCATCAATACAGCGTCGATCACTTCATGCAAAGCATGCGGTGGAATGTCTGTCGCATACCCTGCAGAAATCCCCGTAGAGCCGTTGACGAGCAAATTAGGAAAACGAGACGGTAAAACAGTCGGCTCCGGTTCTGTATCGTCAAAGTTCGGCACGAATTCAACCGTATCTTTGTTAATATCACGGAGCATTTCAGAAGCAATTGCGGACAGTCTTGCTTCTGTATACCGCATTGCAGCTGCCGAATCGCCGTCTACCGAACCATTGTTCCCATGCATATCAATCATCAGATGGCGAAGTTTCCATTCCTGACTCATCCGTACCATCGCATCGTAAACAGACGTATCACCGTGCGGATGGTAGTTACCGATTACATTCCCCACGGTTTTTGCAGATTTACGAAAGGCTTTATCGTGCGTATTCCCTTCATGGAACATTGCATATAAAATCCTTCTTTGTACGGGTTTCAAACCATCTCGTGCATCTGGTAGTGCTCGATCTTGAATGATGTATTTACTATATCGACCAAAACGATCCCCGATTACTTCTTCTAGCGGCAGATCTTGGTACCGTTCAGTTGAAGTCATTCAAAGTCCCCCTCAACATGCAAAAATTCATTCTCAAGTATATTCTTTTCTTCTGTACCGAAGTCCACGTTACTTTCAATCCATTTTCTACGTGGCTCGACTTTATCTCCCATTAACGTCGTCACACGTCTTTCCGATTGTGCGCCGTCTTCAATCGTTACACGAATCAGCGTACGTGTATCAGGATTCATCGTCGTTTCCCATAGCTGATCGGCATTCATTTCACCAAGACCTTTATAGCGTTGGAGCATATACCCTCTACCAATTTTCTTGATTGCTTCGTCAAGGTCAGCTTCTGTCCACGCATAAGCGATTTGTTCTTTCTTGCCTGTCCCTTTGAAGACTTTATAAAGAGGTGGCAGTGCAATGTATACTTTTCCTGCTTCGATTAATGGTTTCATATAACGATAGAAAAACGTTAGCAAAAGGACTTGGATATGGGCACCATCTGTATCGGCATCCGTCATGATGATTACTTTGTCATACGCTATATCATCCAATTGAAAATCGGCTCCTACGCCGCCACCAATCGCGTGAATAATCGTATTGATTTCCTCGTTCTTCATGATGTCTTCAAGCTTCGCCTTTTCGGTATTAATGACTTTACCACGTAACGGCAAAATAGCTTGGAATGTCCGGTCTCTACCTTGTTTTGCAGAACCGCCTGCTGAATCACCCTCGACAAGATACAATTCGTTTTTCGAAGCGTTTCTAGACTGTGCAGGCGTCAGCTTACCTGTGAGAAGTGTATCTGACCGTTTGCGTTTTTTCCCTGAACGAGCATCTTCACGGGCTTTACGTGCTGCTTCACGAGCTTGTTGTGCACGAATCGCTTTTCGGATCAGACTCGCGCTCAATTCCGCATTTTCTTCCAAGAAATAAAGAAGATGCTGAGAAATGATGGCGTCTGTCGCCGTACGGGCTTCACTCGTACCAAGCTTCCCTTTCGTCTGTCCTTCAAACTGTAGAATTTCTTCAGGAATACGGACAGACACAATCGCAGATATCCCTTCACGAATATCCGAACCGTCCAAATTCTTATCCTTTTCCTTTAAGATGCCTGTCTTGCGCGCATATTCATTAAACACGCGCGTCATCGCACTTTTCGCTCCTGTTTCATGTGTCCCGCCATCTTTCGTCCTTACGTTATTGACGAATGATAAAATGGTTTCTGAATAGCCATCACTGAATTGAAATGCATATTCAACTTCAATTCCGTCAGCCTCACCTTCAAGATAAGCGACTTCATGCAAGACATCTTTTTCTTCGTTCAAATATGCGATGAACGCTTGAATGCCCGTTTCATAATGAAATACGTCGTGTTTATCGGAACCTTCTTCTGTTAAGACGATCTTTAAGCCTTTTAGAAGAAAAGCTGATTCTCTTAACCGTTCTGCTAAAATTTCGTATTGGTATTTAACTGTAGAAAACATGGTTGGATCCGGCTTGAAATGAATCAACGTACCCGTTTCTTTCGTCGTTCCGATTTCTTCTAACGTCGTAACAGGTTTGCCGCCACGTTCAAATCGTTGGCGGAACTTTTTGCCGTCACGGCAAATCGTCACTTCTAGCCATTCGGAAAGCGCATTTACTACTGATGCACCTACACCATGTAAACCGCCACTCGTTTTATAGCCACCTTGGCCAAATTTTCCACCAGCATGCAAAACAGTTAAAATAACTTCCGTTGTCGGTTTTCCGGTTTTATGCATTCCAGTCGGCATCCCACGCCCATAGTCACGTACGCCGATGCTGCCGTCCTGGTGTAATGTCACATGTACTTCTGAACCGTACCCAGCAAGTGCTTCGTCAACCGCATTGTCGACGATTTCATACACGAGGTGGTGCAGTCCCCTCGAATCCGTCGAACCGATATACATACCAGGTCTCTTTCTAACTGCTTCGAGTCCTTCGAGTACCTGAATGGAATCATCATCATACGTATAAACTTCTTCTTTCTTCGTCAAATCGCAACCCCCATCAAACGAATGTTCTCTTTGTTAAATATCTGTTATCGTAACGCTTCCTCTAAATGTTGTCAAATCAACGTTTCAAGAAGCTCGCTCAATTAATTGTATAGAAGAAACCGCTTTATTGCAATTACATGAGGAAAATGTTAGCACAACTTTAAAAAGTTCACGTGATTTTTTACCGTGTAGGTGACCAAATTACGTGCATTGTCGGTTTCCCTAACTTCTGCTACACTTATTGTATTGAATTACGCTATAAAGGGGAGCATTATGGACATTTTTTTACTAATTTTGAGCGCATATTTGCTCGGATCCATTCCATCTGCATTATGGATTGGCAAAGTCTTTTACAATACGGACGTACGCGAACATGGAAGCGGAAATTTAGGCGCCACAAATACATTTCGCGTATTAGGGAAAACAGCTGGCCTTATCGTTACGATTATTGATATTTTAAAAGGAACTGCTGCAGTACTTATCACATTTATCCCGTTTTTCACCTCGACAGGCATACATCCCCTTTTCATCGGCTTTTTTGCGGTCATCGGACATATCTTTCCGATCTTCGCGAAATTCAAAGGTGGAAAAGCGGTTGCAACATCAGGGGGTGTCTTACTCGGCTATAACTGGCCAATTTTCATCATTGTACTTCTGACATTTCTGTTGGCACTCAAAATGACGAAAATGGTTTCTCTCTCATCAATGATCGTTGCGGTCGTCGGTTTCATGTACTGTATTGCCTACTATGTGTGGACAGGAGATTTCTATTTAATGATTGTCGTCGGATTGATGGGCATTTTCATCTTTTACCGACACCGTGCAAATATCAGCCGCATTAAAGCCGGAACTGAACCGAAAGTAA
Organism: Sporosarcina saromensis; assembly: GCF_033253735.1. Taxonomy (NCBI): domain Bacteria; kingdom Bacillati; phylum Bacillota; class Bacilli; order Caryophanales; family Caryophanaceae; genus Sporosarcina; species Sporosarcina saromensis. The sequence goes on from NZ_JAUBDI010000022.1 coordinate 28,999, forward strand.
AATGGTTGTAAGAATAAGCACGACACTTGAAAGGTGGATGCATGATGCAAATCGTAATTTCTGACGAGGCACTACGCTGGTTTAAACAGGATATGGATGCAGAACATGGTGATGCCATCAAGTTTTTTGCGCGTTACGGTGGCTCAAGTCCGTTACATGAAGGTTTCTCAATAGGTGTTACAAAAGAACAACCAGATGACGTATATGTGCAAATTGAAAAAGAAGGCATTCTATTTTATGTCGAAAAGCGAGACCATTGGTTTTTTGATGGGCATGATTTGCATGTACTTGTCGATTCTGCATTGAACGAACTTACGTATACATACAAAAAAGCGTGATAGCGATGAGCTACACGTTTTTTTGTTCCGTAATTTACCTATTTTTCGTTGTAATGTAATTGTAAAAAAGCTGGATGAACGTATAACTACCAGTTGTTTTCGAAAACCCTACCGAAGAATGGCGAATATTCCCTCCAAAAATGGATTGTAAATCATGCTACGATCGTTTTCGAAGCGATCAAATCTTTTTCTTGGAGGTCAGTATCAGATGAAAAGACAACTACTTTCTGCAGCACTTGTTACTTGTTTAAGTGTTAGTTCATTCGCAGTTCCAGCGTTAGACCAAACAACTACAGTATCAGCTGCTACGCTCACTACGCAAGCTAGTCAACAAACGGTCAATGCAAAAGCAGACCAGCTCATAAATACAGCTAAAAGCCTGATCGGCAAAGCGACTTACAGTACAGCGGTATATAAGCCTACATACCCTTACAAATTCTCTTGTGCAACATTCTTGATGTATGTATTTGAGGAAAATGGTGTCGATTTAGCAACTTATAATGAGAACTACATGATGCAACAAGGAACACCTGTCGCAAAAGGACAATGGCAAAAAGGAGATCTCCTTTTCTTTAAAAGCAAAACAACAGGTACAGATCCCGACCACGTTGCCATGTACATCGGAGATAACAAAGTCATTCATATGGCTGATTCCAAACAGAACATCGTTATTTCTGATATGGATAGCAAACCTTATTATACCGAAACATATATGGGTGCAAGAAGAGTGATTCCTAGTCTTCTACCTGCAAATCCAGCAACGACTGGAGACAAAGTTGTGAGCCTTGCCTATGATTTGAAAGATACAGCTACAATCGGATCGGTCAATAATGAAAGCGCAAAGAAATTCACGAGCACAGGATTTGTAAACTACGTATACAAGAAAAACGGTGTGAACTTGAATGCAACGAACCTTAAAACATTACAAGCAAAAGGAACTACAGTTTCCCGCTCGAATTTACAAAAAGGTGATCTCGTATTCTTTAACAGTGTAAAAGGGTCAACAAACCCTAGTTTAGTCGGTATTTACGCAGGGGAACATCGTGTCGTCATTCCGAATTCAGGTGGTGTCATCTCACGTGTATTGCTTGTGGACTACTACAACGACCACTACATTACAGCAAAAAGAGTCGTTACCAATCAGACGGACACAACACCAACTAAACCAACACCTCCAAGTACGAGCGCAACATCGGCAGATAAAGTCGTCAATTTTGCGACGAGTTTGACTGGAAAAGCGAAATTTGGCTATGTCTATGATGAAAAGTCCCTTACTTTCACTGGCGCTGGATTTACGTACTACGTCTATAAAAAACAAGGAATTGACTTAACGTATAAAATGGCCAGCCAACAAGCAAAAGTAGGTACAGCCGTCGCAAAATCCAATTTACAAAAAGGGGACGTCTTGTTCTTCTCCACAGACAACAAACGTACACGGATCACACAGACAGGCATTTACATGGGTGGTAACCAGTTTATCAGTCTTTCAACTTCAGGCACAGTCGTCAAGCAAAGTTTATCTTCCACTTGGGCGAAGTTAAATTATGTCCAAGCACGTCGTGTACTATCAAAATAAGTAAAAGAAGCTACTTAACGGATTGCGTTAGGTGCTTCTTTTTTTTACCTCATCGTTTTAAACTTTTCGCAAAATCGATCATCGCTCGACTTGACATCGGGCCTTTTAGCAATACAACAGAATCAGCATCAATTACATGATCTAGTTGGTGGCCAATCTCTTTTGCACTTTCATACATTTTTATCATTGCGTTGCTCCCGTCCTTTTTCGCCTGACGGGCAATTTCTTCTGCCTTTTTCCCGATTGTAACGAGTGTGTGAATCTCTCGCGAGGCGATGAGACTGCCGATTTCCTGATGGTATTTCTTTTCGAAGTTACCAAGACGGTTAATGTCACCTAAAATGAGTACAATTTTTTTATCTTTCCCAATTGAATCGATGACATTGAGCGCCGCCTTCACAGACGTTGGATTATTTGTCCATGTATCGTCCACGATTGTACTCCCTTTGATTCCTGTAGACACTTCCAAGTGCCGCTCCATTTCTTTATAGGTGCGTAAACGTCTAATTGCCAGTTCGAGATCTACCCCTAATTCATGCATTGCTGCCAGTGCCGCTAACGCATTACTCACTTGATGTTCCCCTAAGCCAGGCACATAGGCTTTCAACGCTCTCCCCTCAAATTGCACCGTGAAATGCATGCCCTTATTTCCATACACGATTGAAGTTGCCGTAATCGTCGCCTTTTCGCGAATCCCAAAATAGATTATTTTCCCCTTAAACATATCTAAACGGACTTTCTTCGTATTTTCATCGTCCGCGTTCAGAATTAGTGTTCCACCTTCCCGAATTCCTTCAACAATTTCTCCTTTAGCTTTTATATACCCTTCCAGATTTTTGCAACCATCTAAATGATGCACACCGATATTCGTCAAAATGCCAATTGTCGGTTGGTAGATCATGCACTGGTGTTTAATATTCCCGGAGTTGCCAAGCCCATGTTCAAACACTGCAGCTTCGGTATCGTCGTCTATTTTCAATAAATAGGGGAAAGATCTTCGCGGTTCGTTCTGGCTACTAATGGACGTTTCGATTTTTTTGTCAAAACTTAGCATATGCTTAAGCATTTCTTTCGTCGTCGTCTTGCCGCATGTCCCGGTAATTGTCACAACAGGAATATTGAATAGATTCCTGTAATAGTTGATGAATTTCCAATACGATTGTACGAGGCTTTGTACTTTTAAAATCGTCGTCTGTGTAAGGGATGTCGGTAACGAATCGACGGGTAAATCGGTAATTACGAGTGAAGGGCCTTTTGCATTAATTAACGTCCAATCGACGTGATCGACTCTGCTAACAAATAGTAACGTATGTCTTTTTGCATGTTCATGCCGTTTGTAATAGATGGCTTCGTGAACCGCCCAATCGACATGACCTGCTACGAGTTCACCTTTCAAGAGTCTTTTAATATCCTTAACTTGTAATGGCTTCACATTTTCACTCCTTTCTACTCAATTTCGTTGCTCTTTTTCAATCGAATGAAATGATGGATGTTCTCATACATTTCGTTATTCCCTAGTCCATAAAACATCGACAGCGCAGGTGTATAATTCGCTTCCAATATCCATAGCTTGCCGTTAGCATCCATACCGACATCAAAGCCAATCATTCCTAACGGCGCAGTACGCTCTTCCAATATTTTGGATGCTTTTAGACAAAGTTTTTCAATGGCCTTCTTACTTCTATCTAATGAAAAATCGTGCAAAGTATCGATCGTTAAGAGCTTCTGTGCACGATTTGTCACAAAATATTCCGGCGCAGCCACTTTTATGAGCATGCCTGTCACTAACCATTTGCCTCTATCCAGTTGTGTAATGACCCGGATGTCATATGGACATTGATCGACCGTCCGTAAGTGGATGAATTGCTGAATCAAATAGTCATTTTTCGTTAAATACGTTCGTTCCAAGTGGCGATACAATTCTTCAAACGTTTGGAAAATTGTTTTTTTGTTTCTATACTGCACTTCGTAGGTGCGACTTGTTGTCACGTGGATTTTCACAATTCCTTTCCCTTGTTGCCCAATGCATGGTTTTAAAATGACATCGTTCATTTTGTGAAGAAATTGTTCTACAGTCCATTTTGTACAGAGGTCAGTTTTAGGAATAAACGAACGGGAAAACCACTTGTTTCCTAAGGAATGGAATTGGCTCCATTTACTATTTCGATAATGAACAACCGTATCGATACATAAAAAATCAGTTTCGGAATTGATGATTTCGACGACAACGGTTGAACAGCGAGGAAAAGCTTCGCCAAGTGTCTCGCCTATTTCGAGTAACACGTTCATTAAATTCCATTGTCTGAACAAATCATATCGTTTGATTTCATTTCCTTGTCTACTCGTTGTTTTGTGAAGGACATGCCAATTAGCAAACTGTGTTTTTCGATGAAGGGTATAAAAAGAACGTTGGTGGATGGGCTCTTCAAGTGGGAAAGATTGTACGACATATTGTTTTTTGTCAATCAGGTTTTCATGGATTACTTGATAAAGTGTAGGAAGATCGCTACATTGGATCTTCTCTCCTTTACGCTCCACTTCATATTCGTCACTTCCAAAACGTCTCACTTGCATACAGGAAGGTCCAACTAACGGTCGAATCAATAGGTTGTTGGATTTCTCTAAGCACATTGTTAAACTAGCCTGCGAAAAGAGATGTGTCTCGACTAACTGTGTTCGTATGTTGGCATTTTTTTGCAACAGTTGATAATAGCCATATCTGCCAGAAAGCACTTTCATCAAATTCTCACCACCTCCTCCATCCATCAGTAGGAAGACAACTATGGCCAATCAATTCATTCACAACCGAGCGCTTGAACTGAACCTTGTGCAACTGGTACAGTCCCGTTCTGATCAAAAAAGCCAGTTATGACAAAACTTTTGACAAGGTCCACGTTTGCCATCGGTGTTTGATCGACAAAAACGGCGGTAAATGGATACTGGACATTGTTCACAACACCGCTGCCACTCACAGTCACTTCACAATTCTGACCTTGTTGGTCACATTCGACAGAAGTAATCGCGTTAGAGACAAACAGGAAACTGTTTTTTCCTCCACATGTTTCGGTGTCTTCAAAATCTAGTGATAAGAACGATGCTGCTAACGTCGTTACACAGACGTCGGCGTAATACGTCAAGTCACCTCGTATAGTCCCTTGTTGCTCTTCAAACATCACTTGATGCATACAAGAAAAGGCATCTATTTTAACACCACATAAACATTCTAATCCCACACTAATCCCTCCCTTTCATCTTTACTATATTAGCTTTGCTGTGTTAGCCCTTGGTGTTTGTCCTATCTGAGCTAACAAAACGTTGGCGTTCTTTATATAGGCGGTTGACCCGCATCGTCTTTTCGAATCAGTTGCGCTAACTCTTTGATCGATTCGCTATACATATCGCCTTTAATGAGTGTAATCGTCCCTTTGTTCATCCGTTCTTTCAACAACAAGTACGCCGAATGATGATTACTACACGCATGAACTTCAGGCACAGAATGCATTCTTTTCGCAACATCCGCCATGATTCGTGCATGTTCACCAACTGTAATCAGTACATCAATTCCACTAGTCGCAAGCATTTTCCCTGCCTGCTCATGGATAATGTAACCCCAGGACCCTAAATCCGTAATCGTCCCGATGACAGCAATTTTCTTTTTTTCTTTCCCGATTGCCTGCAACACTTTTAACGCAGCCCCTAGTGAAGTAGTCGTTATACTCCACGTATCATCGATGATGGTTGATTGATTCATCCCTTGCAGCACTTGCACTTGTTTATTCATCGGTTCATACGTTCTTAAACGTTCAGCAATACTAGACATATCCATTCCTACCAACGATACTGCTGCAATTGCCGCAAGTGCGTTATACACTTGGTGTTCGCCTAGTCCTGGTACATACATGCGATAACGTTTCCCTTGATGAAGAACGGTCATATACATGCCATTTTTTGAATAGGCCAGATCTTCTGCTCGAAAATCACTCCGGTTTTTAATCCCAAAAGTAAGTAGCGTGCCTTTAAATTTTTCTAATTCCAATCTCCTCGTATTGGCATCATCTGCATTTACAATTAATAAACCATCCGGTTCCAACGCTTTACGCATCTCACCTTTTGCAGCAATGTACCCTTCGATCGTTTTACAATAATTCAGATGATGTTCGCCAATATTCGTAATAATCCCGATAGTTGGTTGTAAATAGGCTGCCGCATTCGTTAAATCTCCCGGAGCGCCTACAGCCGTTTCAAACACGGCTGCTTCCGTCTCTTCATCTATACTTAGTAGATGCATCAAATGGGCGGTACGTGAATTGTTCGTACTATTTGTATGCGCAACGGATAGATGGCCCGATAACAAATGATAGATCATTTCCTTTGTTGTCGTTTTTCCAGAAGTACCGGTAACTGCAATGATTGGAATATTCATCATCGACCGATAGTTGCGGACAAATTTCCAATAAGCGACATCGACATCATCTACTTTTACTATGGTCACTTCTTTATAAGCGGTTTTCAGTGGTTTGTCAGTTACAATGGCAATTGGAAAAAACGGCTTTAAACGCTCCCAATCAACGATTTTTCGTTTAATGAACAAAATCGTATTGCGTTGACGTACTTGCTTTAGTCGATATGCGCCATGTTGTATGAGCAATTCTTCACTTCCTTGCAGTACTGTTCCCGTAATCAGTTTTCGTATATATCGTATGGATAGTGGCTTCAATTTTTTCACTCCTTTCGCTTTTATTATTTTATGTCCCTCGCAGTCATGTAGCTTGTACGAAACACCCGAGCAATTTTTTTCATTCAGTCAGCCGCCTATAGGGTGTATAACCATACAGATTGAAATTCTCCTCATAACCTATATAGACTGTCTTATATATGAAGGGGTTGACATTTTGAAAACGATCATTTTTATCGGCTCAAATAAATCCGGGTCGAGTAGAGAAGCGATCAGAGCGGCGGTAAAACTCGGCTATTTTACGGTCTTATTTACACATAAAGAGAGACAACTTGAACAACGGCATGAGTATGTTGACGTACATGAAATGATTTTCATCGATACAACTGACCTACCAGCGATGAAAAAGGAGATTGTCTCACTTCAGAAAAAAGGAAATGACATCAAGACAATCGTTAGTTTCATCGATTCACATGTGTCTATCGCATTAAAACTATGCGAAGTGTTCTGTCCGAACGGCTTATCTTCCTCTACTGCCGAAGTAATGGAGAACAAAGCAAGCACCCGTTCATTGTTAGACGGGCTACCTTTTTCACCGAAATTCGTAACGATAACGCCGAATGAGCAAGTAGACTTACAGACGATTAAAACCTTTAAAGGCTTCCCGCTCATCGTAAAATCATCATCATCGACCGGTTCAAAAGATGTGCTTCGAGCTGAAAACTTGGACCAATTACGTTCCCATGTACGTAAATTACAAGAAAAGAACGAAGACGAAGCGGTCATGATCGAAGAATTCATTGAAGGGCAACAATATTTAGTAGAAGCGATCGTTCATCGGAAACAAATACACATCGCCGGTGTCATCGAGCAGGAAATCACATTCGGTAAACGATTCATTATTACAGGATATGGGGTTCTAGCAACCATTCCTAGACACTTAACAGAAGGTATTGAGAAAGTATTACAATCGATTGTTGAAAAATTTGCGATTGAAAATGCAGCACTTCACGTAGAGATGCGTTTCGTGAACAATGAATGGCGGTTAATTGAAATTAATCCCCGCATTTCCGGAGGTGCTATGAACAACATGCTGCAAGCCGCATTTGGTTTTAATCTCGCTGAAGAAACACTAAAACTATACTTAGGCGAACGTCCTCAACTTGAGCACCAACATAAGCACTTCATTTTCACGCAATACGTCATCGTTCAAGAGAAAGGAATCTTAGAAAAAGTGACCGGAAAAAACCGCGCGAGAAAGATGGACGGTGTCGTTGAAGTGTATGTGAAACCTAAAAAAGGCTCGCTACTCGTACCTCCCCTATCAATGGGACATCGGTACGCGTATGTCATTGCGAAAGGACGAACAATGTCAAGTGCCAAAGTGATTGCGAAGAAAGCTGCGAAAGAAATACAATTTCATTTACAGGATCATTAAAAGAGAGGACTCCAGTGGATTGGGAGTCCTCTCTTGTTATCGAAATGTCCGATCGATGAATTGTACCGTTTCAAACATGTTTGTTTTACTTGCCCCTTTAATAAGAATCGTATCCTCTTTTTGGAGCAAATCTTTCAGTAACGCATGGAGTTTTTCGCGGTCTGTAAAATGGTGAACGTTACTTGCTTTCATTCCTTTAGCAATCGCATGCGCCCCGATTTCTTCTGTTCTGAAACCGTAAGTGATCAAGATGTCAATTCCTTGCTGTTGAACATACTCCCCAACTTTTTGGTATTCCGCCTCACGCAAGTTGCCGAGTTCGCGCATTTGACCGATTATGGCGATTTTACGTTTTTTTGCGATGTTTGTCAGAACGTCTATCGCAGCACGGACCCCTTCAGGATGGGAATGGACTGTATCGTCGATTAGTTTAATTTGGTCTTTGCAGTCGTAAATTGTTAACCGTCTCGGCGGCTTCTTGAAAATGAGTCCTGTTTTGATTTCCATTGGTGTGAAGCCTAACTGATCAGCAATCGCAATGGCCGACAGAGCATTATAGATGTGATGTTCACCAAAGATCGGTATGAACAACTCAATTTCTTCGTTGTGAAGCTTCATTTTGAAGTTCATGCCGTTTTCTGCATATTGAACGTCATATGCACGATAATGGGCATGGCGATGAATTCCTACTGTAACAATCTTCCCTTTAAAATTGTCCGTTTCGAGGTATTTTGAATTGTCGTTATCCCGATTAACACAAAGAATTCCAGTTTGGTCCATCCCGTGAATTAGTTCAGACTTTGCTTTCGCAACGCCGCGAGGGTCCCCGTTGAAGTTACCGACATGCGCCAAGCCAATGTTCGTAACAATACTCATATTTGGTTTAATGATGTTGCAATGTTCTGTAATGACTCCTGGATAAGCCATCCCATATTCAAGGACGACTGCCTGGTGGGAAGCATTAATTTCTGCGGCATGCTTTTTTGTATGTTCCGTTGTATTCCAATAATCTTTTGATTCGAAAACGTTCCACTTCTTTGACAAGATTGAGGCGAGAAACGCTTTCGTTGTCGTTTTCCCAGCACTTCCTGTAATCCCGATGATTGGAATTTGGTCCTGTTGTTTTGCACGGCTTCGTTTAACTGCTCGAATTTTTTTCTTGATGACTTCTTGGTTGTTTGCAAGATACATTGCATATTGAATGGTGTTTTTCACGACATCCATTTCCAAGTAAAACGTTGGAGGACAGCCGGGACGCCAATTCACTTCGTAAATCCAGATTTTTTGGTTATCGTCCATCCCAATATCGACACCGATTTCATCGATGACTTCACCAAACTTCTCCATTTGCAACTCATCAAGATGTTTTGCCAAGGCTAAGGAAAAGTATTCTAGTTTTTTTCGAATATTATAGGCGTCTTGCTTGAATTCCTGTTCCAAAAAGGGATCTAAATAATTTGTGTAGCCGCCACTATTAATGTTCGCGATAATGGAGCCTTTCGGCGCAACACGAGGGTAAATTGTCGTTATGACCCATTCCCCATTTCCATCTTTTTGTACGTGTAGACGGAAATCAAACACTTGGCCACTTTTTGTAACAGATTGAATGTAAGGTTGAACGATAAATGTTTCCTTTTCCAGTTGATTGGCGATGAATTCTTCGATTTGTGCGGTAGAAAATGTACGATAGAAACCGTGTCCTCTTACGACAAACTGTTCTTCATCTTTCACGATAAAATAAATCCCTTGCCCTTTTCGACCATCGATTGGTTTGAAAACAACTTTCTCAAACGCACTCATATAATGAAGGAAATGATCGGCATGTTTCACAACTTCTGTTGGGATTAAATAGCTTGCAAAGTCTTTTGCTTCTTTTAGTCGCCTACTCACGCTCCACTTATTTCCAATCGAATGCGTTGTGAACGGAATGTCATTTTTCAATTTCTTCATAATGTTCTTCGATTTTGCCAATTTCTCTGGACTGCCCGCATTATAAATGACATCCGGAAACGGCATGATTTTCGTCGTCCACTTCCCATTTTCATATACTTGTCCTTTAATGGTACGATTCACAAAATTGACTTCTCCCGGTGAAAAATAATAAAATTGTGCACCCTCTGCCGCCGCGATTGCCGCAAATGCATAAGCTTTCACGACGGTTGTCGGATCTTTCCGATGGTGCAACATCCCAATAATCGTCATTCGCAAACTCCCTTTCTCGTTGACAGCTCCTTCTAGTACATGCAAGTGTTTGCGTTTATGACAAGGACACGCGCATAGAGCATGAAACTTTCCTATACTTTCACTTCCATGAAAGGAGGCGTTCTGTCAACAAGTTGAGGCGCTAATGATTCAATGGCAACGAAGCAACAGAGGTTGACGTGGATACACACATCAGTCTTTTGCAACGTATACAAATCACTTACACAATTCGTATACCGACCAGCAAGGTTAGAAGGTTTCAGCAATCGAAGTTTTGCGCAACAGGTTGAAGGTATCAGGCTTTCTATTCTGAAAAAAGGTGTCAGTCCTCTATTGTACATCGCTTGGAAGTGGCTAAATTTGTCAGTATTGACTAACAGGAATGGAATTGTATCCATCTTTCTTGGCAGCTGCAAGTACCGGCAATCTTTCCCGAAGTTCTCCAACAACTTTTGTTCATTCAGCAATTTTTCCATCTCTTTGCAAATACAGCAAGTATCCAACGTATATCCCTCCGCTTCTATGTATGGATGTTCATTCAATCGGTTCCAAATAAAACGTCAGTAAGTTTGCCGCATGTTCCGCACGATTTTTCGCTTCTTCTTGGGAATTCCCTTTCGCCATAACATACCCATAGCGACACCCCATCGACAACGCAGGCATCACCAGGGATCCAATCGCTGCAGATACGTTCAACTCAATCATTCCTGGTGTCATTTTCGCATGTTCTGCACCTTCTATTTGTAATAAATAGCCTGCCTTTGCAAGCGTTATATAGGATGTATAAACGGGTTGCATTTTCTTTTTGTGATAATCTGGTTCTTTACCAATAAACAACTTGATCGTTTCCTCCACAATCGAAATACCAAACGCTTCTTCCACCATGCGGTTCATTGCCCCACCCGATATTCTCGGATTTATTTCAATGAGTTTCCACCCCCGATCTGTATAGCGCATTTCTAAGTGGCAAGTGCCGTGATACAAACCGATATCTCGAATGATTTCATCGACCGCAGAAGTTAATTCTTTCTCCATTTTCGGTTCGATCGTCATACAAACGTCATATCCGGTCACGACAAACGTTACGTCATGTGTAATTTCCTGTTGAATGATCGCAATAACGTTCGGAATTCCTTCGTATACAGCCAACTCGATAATGTATTGAATCCCTTCGACATAATCTTCAAGGAGCCATTGTTCATAGCCATTGGTCATCGTAATTTTTTCGATTATTGCTTCCAATTGCTCCGCTGTTTCAATTTTATAGAGATCTTTTGAACCGTTTGATGTAGCTTTCTTTAATATTTGTGGGAATTTTCTATCGGTCGTAGAAAATGAAGGTTGGATTGCGGAAGGAATAAAAGCTTCATAGGAAATAGACGTAGAATTTGTTCTTAATACGTTACGTGTTTCACATTTATTTTCTAGGACCTTCAACGCCTCTACGGAAATAGCGGATTGGCAATATTCATTAGAAAGTGTAGCCGCCATTGAGACATACGGGTCTACAAAGCTCATAATTGCACGAATCATATAGCCTTTTTGCCGAAGTTCTTGAATCGTCTCCCGAATCACGCGCTCATTTATATGATCTAAACAATAGATTTGAGTACTTGCATCAAACTGACATAAAAACCGCTTTTTACATGTTAGGAGGATGGGTGTAAAGCCTAACCGAGTAGCTGCCGCTAATGCTTCACGGCTTGAACCCGACCGCGCGGATTCGATAAATAAAATCGATTCCATCCAGGACAACACCTTTCAGTTGGACATTCGCCTTTATGTAATCGTATGCGGCGCACCTTTTGAGCAATTAGGCGAATCACTCGGTTAGCATTGCGAACAACAGAAAAAAGCACAAAGGTTGCCCCCTTGTACTTTGGTCTCCATGGTGTAGTTGTTATATGTAGCAAAAGAAATTTGAATGAACACTACTTTATTCATTCAATGAATCCATCTGTCAAGTCGTCTCTCGTGTTTCAAGCAAACTGAAACGGTTAATTTGTTCCATAAGCCCTTCGTCCATCAATACTTGAAGTTCTACTTTGCCAAACAAATCATAATGAGGAAAGCCGGGTTTATAGTCAATCCATTCAGGTTTCAATCCGTACGTCTTACCCCAATCCTTTAGTCTTTCCACATTCGCACAACCTGCTTTCGTGACGGTTTTGCAACCTGGAAAACGATCATCTAGCCAGTAATGCGTTAGAAAAGCCATCTCGCCAGAACGAACCGCCAATTTCCATTGTTTCAATTCATCTCGATCGATGCCGAACGCCATCAGTCTGCTGCCCGTTGGATTTCCGTATATTTCGCATCCCATTTTGGATCGATTTTCCGTAACGATACTGGTCTAAAACTGTCCTTTTTCACTAAAATATGTTCAGAAGTGGCGGTTGCTGCAACCGTTCCATCTTCATGAAGAATTTCGTAGCCGTATACTGAACGTAGTTTACCATGCGATTCAACCCACGTCCGAACGGTCGCTTTCTGTCCGTATCTCATAGCTGCCTTATATTGAATCGACAAGTCGATAACAGGGGAAAGATAGCCCTCCGACTCAAGACCTGCGTATGTAAAACCTAAATCCTGTATAAGGCTCGTTCGACCAATTTCCATCCAGACTAAGTAGTTGGCATGATAGACGACGCCCATTTGGTCCGTCTCCGCATACCGGATTTCTATTTCTTTTTCACTGACAAACATTGTCTTCACCTCTCTGACTATTATACAAAAGAGATGGGTGAATTGCTGTTTGTGCAACTTAGTGTTTTTTTATAATGTCTAAGGCAACGTATCATCTTTCACTTGTAGTATATATCCTTCAATTTTTAAAAATATTTTACTCATACTAAATTAAACGATAAAGAGGTGTTGTATGAATCGAGTGTTAGTATGTTGCGTAGCAGCCTGTTTGATAGTGCTGATGATAAAACCAGAGAAATCTATGGCCATTGAAAAAGTTGTTGGGAAATTACCGTAAGTAAATATCTATTTATATGCGACTAAAAGAGAAGGCAATTTGGAAAATTTCCGTTTAGGGGCGAATGGAAGTATTCAACACTTCCCGTTTTGGATTAATGTATCGAATGAGTCGTATTGGCCGCAACTGATTTATCGTGATATTAATCAAGATGGAGAAAAAGAATTAATTATCATTCTAACAAAAGGGTACGGTACCGGCATTATCCTTCAAGATGTTCATGTATTACATAATACTGAAACAAATTTTGGAGATGTTTATAGGGAAATGATTGTTGATAATCTATTAGCGATTCTTCTTAAGAACGTGAAAACAAAATAACCAAATCGGAAGCTACCATTACGATTGATAATGAAAAGACGGACCAAAAGATACACAATTTAGGGATTGAACCAAAGAATCTATTTTCCGAGATTGTTACTGAAAACTTGATACGATTTGAAGTGATCGATAATCAATTAACGGCCATCATCGGTGCACAAATCTCACCTGTTGGTGGATATATAGGGAGTTTTCATATTACGTATCAATTTGAAAATGGAATGTACGAAGGAACTAAAATTGAATTCGTACATTCCGACTAACACGAGGTAAATAAGGAAAGAGTGCACAAACGACAATCTTTTCTTATTCTACTTTTAATAAATCCAAGATATCATCAATGGCTAACTGTCCAAGGTCCCCTTCTTTCCGCTTCCGGACAGAAACCTTTTGATTTTCAACTTCCTGATCACCAACAATCATCATAAAAGGTACCTTCTGCTTCTCCGATTCCCTAATTTTCAACCCCATCTTTTCAGCCCGGTTATCCACGTTAACACGGAATCCCTTTGATGCAAGCTCCTTTTTCAATTCATCAGCATAAGCAACATGCTTATCTGCAATTGGAATGATTCTTACTTGCTCTGGTGCGAGCCATAATGGGAACTCTCCTGCGTAGTGCTCAACCAAAATTGCAAGGAATCTTTCGACTGAACCGAAAATGGCACGATGAATGATGATCGGGTATTCAAGTTCATTCTTTTCATTAATGTACCGGCAATTGAACTTCTCGGGCATTTGGAAGTCAAGTTGTACTGTTCCGCATTGCCAGCTCCGCCCTAAAGAATCCAGTATGTGAAAATCTATCTTAGGACCATAGAACGCTCCATCTCCTTCGTTAATACGATAGGCCATTCCCCGCTGTTTCAACACCTCTCCCAATGACTGTTCAGCTTCATCCCATAAATCGATGGAGCCCATATAATTTTCGGGCCTTGTCGATAATTCGACTTCATAACTGAAACCGAATTCCGAATAAATCTCGTCAATCAAGTCCAATACCCGATCCACTTCCCTTTCAATTTGATCTTTTCGAACGAATAGATGCGCATCGTCTTGTGTAAATGCGCGTACTCGCAATAGTCCATTCAAGGATCCCGATAATTCATGGCGGTGGACCAATCCTAATTCCGCGTATCGAATTGGGAGTTCTCGATAACTTCTACGTTTATGATTATATATAAGCATCGCCCCCGGACAATTCATCGGTTTCAATGCATACTGCTGTTCATCCACATCCGAAAAATACATGTTCTCATGGTAATGATCCCAATGGCCGGATTGCTCCCAAAGCCCCTGCTTCATCATAATTGGCGTTTTAATTTCCTCATAGCCTGCCTCCTGATGCTTCCGTTTCCAAAATTGCTCCAACTCATTCCGTAACACCATCCCTTTTGGTAAATAAAACGGCATACCCGGCGCTTCTTCTGACGCCATAAACAATTCAAGCTCCTGGCCCAATTTACGATGATTCCTTTTTTCGATATCCATTTCTACTGACATTATAATTCCTCCCATTTATTAGTTGTATATAAATAAAAAAAAAGACCGCATTCCTCCCTCGTAAAGGGACGAATGCGGTCGTGGTGCCACCCAAATTTCGCTGTGCTAAAAAGGCACAGCGCTCAAATGATAACGGTCTCCCGATCATAGTTTCCTGCATAAACAGTCCCCTACGATAGCTTAAAGGTGGTAAATCACTTGTTCCGCTACAGGACTTCCAGCCAAGGTCCCGTTCTCTGGTAAGCTTCCAAAATGATTCATGTCCTTCTTAACGCTTGTTATAAAAAGCGAAGGTCGCTCGCTATAACTGCTCGTAACGCTGCGCTTTTGCTGCGACAGGCATAAGACGGACATGCGAAACGGCGCTTTTTGCCGTGCAGCAGTGCTGGCTTATGACCCTAGAAGTTAGCGCCGTAGCTGGATTAAATAAAAAAGACCGCATTCTCCCCAATAAAGGGACGAATGCGGTCGTGGTGCCACCCAAATTTCGCCATGCTTAAAAAGCGCAGCGCTCAATCGATAACGGTCTCCCGATCGTAGTTTCCTGCCCTACGCAGTCCTCTACGATAGCTTAAAGGTGGTAAATTACTTCTTTCGCTACAGGACTTCCAGCCAAGGTCCTGTTCTCTGGTAAAGCTTCCGAAATGATTCATGTCCTTCTCATAGCTTGTTTATAGAAACTTCATTGTATTGTATTATATGCGGCTATATTGACTATGTCAATCCAAAATCTACATCCACCTAATTTTTTAACCGTATTTTGTCTATTTTCATCAATTGAGTGTTAAAAAAAGTAAAGAAAAGCATGAGTAATTACGAGCAGGAAGTAGTGAGCGGATGCCATGACCGTGTCCGCCTGGAACGGAAAGCAATTGTACATTATTTTAAATTTAGATTTAAAAAGGCGCCCGATTTTATCGGACGCCTTTGATATGCTTATTAGTTATTCTTCATTTTATCACGAAGAACCATTTGAAGGATTCCGCCGTGACGGTAGTAGTCTACTTCTACGTCGGAGTCGAAACGTGCTAATACGTCGAACTCTTTAACAGAGCCGTCTTTTGCAGTTGCCGTCACTTTTAGAATGTCACGTGGTTTTACGCCTTCTGCAATGTTTACGCTAATTTCTTCCTCACCTGTTAGGCCAAGTGATTCAGCGCTATCGCCATTCATGAACTGAAGTGGAAGAACGCCCATCATGACTAGGTTCGAACGGTGGATACGCTCGTAGCTTTCAGCGATGACTGTTTTGATGCCGAGTAAGGAAGTACCTTTTGCAGCCCAGTCACGTGAAGAGCCCATTCCGTAATCTTTACCAGTAATGATTGCAAGGCCTGTGCCGTCTTCTTGATACTTCATCGCTGCATCATAAATTGGCATAATTTCTTTTGTTGGCCAGTACGTAGTGAATCCACCTTCTGTACCTTTTGCAATTTGGTTACGGATACGGATGTTTGCGAATGTACCGCGCATCATGACTTCGTGGTTACCACGACGGGAACCGTATGAGTTGAAGTAACGAGGCTCTACGCCGCGCTCACGCAAGTATTTTCCAGCTGGTGTATCTTTACCGATCGCACCTGCAGGAGAGATATGATCCGTTGTAATGGAATCACCGAATTTACCGATGACGCGAAGTCCTGATAGCGCTTGGATATCCGCAGGCTCTTTAGAGAGTCCTTCAAAAAACGGTGGGTTTTGGATATATGTTGAGTTTTCATCGAAATCGTACAAGGAATCGTCAGTCGTTTCGATTGCGTTCCATGCTTCGTTTTCAGTGAAAACACGCGCATATTCTTTACGGAAGAGTTCAGGTGTAACAGTCGCTTTAACGACTTCCTGTACTTCTTCAGTGGATGGCCAAATGTCTTTGAAGTACACATCTGTACCGTCTTTTGCTTTGCCGATTGGATCCTTCTCAAAATCGATATCGACTGTACCTGCAAGTGCATAGGCAACAACGAGTGGCGGTGATGCCAAGTAGTTTGCTTTCACAAGTGGGTGGATACGGCCTTCAAAGTTACGGTTACCAGAAAGGACCGAAGACACGAGAAGGTCGTTATCGATAATCGTTTTCTCGATTTCAGGGAGCAATGGCCCGGAGTTACCGATACATGTCGTACAGCCATAACCGACTGTATTGAAGCCGATTTGATCCAAGTATTCATTCAGACCGGAGTCTTGTAAATAACCTGTAACGACTTTTGAACCTGGTGCGAGTGAAGTTTTCACGTATGCAGGAGGTGTAAGTCCTTTTTCAACAGCTTTTTTCGCAACAAGTCCAGCACCTAACATAACGTAAGGGTTGGATGTATTTGTACAAGACGTAATCGCAGCAATTGCAAGGTCACCTGTCTTCATACCAACCGTACGTCCATCTTCAAACTTGACAGTTGCTTTCTTGTCAAATTCTTTTGGCGTTAGGCCGAATCCTTGGTTGCCTTCAGGTGCTACAACGGAGTCTTTGAAAGAACGTTGTAAATCAGAAAGTGGAATCATATCTTGTGGACGTTTTGGACCTGCAAGATTTGCTTCAATTTTCGTAAGGTCGATTTCGAGAACTTCCGTATACGTCGGATCTTCATTGTCGACTGTGAAGAACATATCGTTTTCTTCAAGGTATTTCTTGACGACTTGAATGTGCTCCTCGTCACGTCCTGTTAAACGCATGTAGTCAAGTGACTCTTCGTCTACCGGGAAGAAACCGCAAGTTGCGCCGTATTCAGGTGCCATATTGGCAATCGTTGCACGGTCTGCAAGTGGCAATTTAGATACACCTGGTCCAAAGAACTCAACAAATTTACCAACAACACCATGCGCACGTAATGTTTGCGTTACTTTCAACGCAAGGTCAGTAGCAGTTGTTCCGTTTGGAAGTTCCCCTACTAGTTTTACACCGATAACTTCTGGAATTGGGAAGTATGAAGGTTGACCAAGCATTCCTGCTTCTGCTTCAATACCACCAACACCCCATCCAAGGACACCGATCCCATTGATCATTGTCGTGTGGGAGTCAGTTCCAACGAGTGTATCTGGGTATGTTTCAAATGTACCATCTTCATTTTCAATCGCATGAACGACACTTGCAAGGTATTCCAAGTTTACTTGGTGAACGATACCTGTTGCAGGTGGTACTGCACGGTAGTTGTCATACGCTTTTTGTGCCCAGCTTAAGAATTGGTAACGTTCAGCATTCCGTTCAAACTCAAGTTCCATGTTCAGACGCAATGCATCATCGGAACCGTAACGGTCAACTTGTACGGAGTGGTCGATGACGAGGTCAACCGGGATTTCCGGGTTGATTTTGTCAGGGTTTCCACCCATTTTTGCCATTGCAGAACGAAGCGCTGCAAGGTCAACGACTACAGGTACACCTGTGAAGTCTTGTAGGATGACGCGTGATGGTTTGAATGGCACTTCTGCATCCTTATCCGCATCTTTGCCCCATTTTGCCAGGTTTTCAACATGATCATCTTTGATGACATAGCCGTCATATTGGCGTAAGACGGATTCAAGTAACACTTTTACTGAGTAAGGCAGTTTGGAAACATTCGCAATGCCTGCATCTTCAAGCGCTTTAATATGGTAATAGTTATACGTCTTACCATTGAGCTCAAACGATTTGCGGCTGTTATGCAAATTACTTTTAGCCATGTGTGTATTCCTCCCTTTATCTACTGAAAAGGCTGTAAATAAGCATCTTTTCTCTATTACATCATAATACAGCTACGTTCATAAGTAAAATACTTAAAAATTATAGTCTTTCATAAGAAAAAGTAATGACTTAGAAAATAGTTGTCGACAATGTAAGCTAGCTAGCGACAGCGGTCAATGAGTAGGCATTTTTCTCATTAAAGACGTTAACAATTCCGTAACCAGCCTTTTTCCCGTCATCCATCTTATAACCTATTTCTTCTATCTAAAACATCAATTTAGCTGATAATTTGCCGATTTTCTGGATTTTTTTGTTTACAAAAGGCCTTTCATATAGTCTGTAAGAAATATGCCTTGTGGATCACACTGTCTTCTTACGGCATGAAAGTGTTCAAGATGCGGATAAAGCTTTTTTGTATCGTTCGAAGTTAACGTGTTTAATTTCCCAAAATGGGGACGGCCACGGTACTTTTTCATAAGCGTGTCCACCCATTTAAAATACGGACCGTTGTCCATCCCTTTGTACATATGGAAGGCAAGATAAGCGACATCCACACCTTGCGTAGGGCTTAGAAAAGCGTCTTCCCCTGCGCTCACCCGACACTCGATTGGAAAATGCACATAAAACGGATGCGCTTTTAGGAAGTCATGCATTTCTTCCATGCACGCTTCAAAGTCAACAAGCGGAATCGCGTATTCGCATTCTGTGAATTTTACAAGTCTGTTTGACGGAAACATTTCGTAGTAATAGCCGTCTTTACTACCCGTCGGAATGGTCGCGGCGGCAAATTTTGTCACCTTTCTTGAAAGGCGTGGCTTCACACGGACCATTTCAGACATCAGTTTAAAACCGACCGTTTCAATGACACCATCTTTAATGAATTCAAGAGATTTAGATCGGAAGTTTTGCTTGGCCAATGGAATCATGTTCATTGACTTCACTTGTACGGTTTCAACTCCTGGAAAGTAAAACCATTCGATATGCCGATGAGCTTCAAGTGCGTTTGTCCACGCAGCCTTTGCCTGTGTAAAAGACTTTTTTTCTGTTGTGACGGCTAGGCTGTAAAGCGGAACCGTTCGTATTGTTACTTTGACGAGGACACCTAATAGCCCAAGTGAGATGCTTAACGCTTTCGATAAATCGTCATCCTCTCGACGGTGATGTCGAATTTGACCGTTTCCGTCCACCCAAGTCCAAGCGACGACTTGATTGGAGAGGGATGCTAAGTATTTACCAGTTCCGTGTGTGCCTGTACTAATTGCTCCCCCAATCGTCTGTTCTTGTATGTCCCCCATATTTTCAAAAGCCATATTGGCGGATGCTAACAGTGGTGCCGCTTCATATAAATATGTACCCGCCCAAAACGTCGCTTCCATCAAGGAACGATCGACTGCAATGAGTCCTCTCATTTCTTCCAAAGAGAGTGCTTCTTCGTCAGGTTTGGCAACCGCACTAAATGAATGGCTGGCTCCTACGACCTTTAACGTTTTTCCGCGAATTCTGCAACTGTCAATGATTTGTTGCACTTCTTCAATTGTTTGTGGGTAATGAAAGCTTTCAGGTTGTGCAGAAAGATTTTCAGCCCAATTTTGCCAATACTCCCGTTTGCCACGCATCATATGAAGCATCTCCCCTCACCTCTGTACGTTTTAAATGTTTTTACATATCGATCACCTCGTCGCGCATGAATTTCAGTGAAATGTTCACATAGTTCCCCTGCTTTTGCATGACGGAAAAATACCGTGTCGCCAATTTTCAACGTGCGGTCTTTATCATATAAAGGCGTTTGGACTTCCCCTGCTCCTTCATGTTTCAATAAAGTGAGGTTGGGCGGCCATAACGGAACTGGATTTTTATCCACACCGGTCGCGCCTGATGCTACATAGCCCCCGCCATGACAAACGACAATTTGCTCGCTCGGTTTCCGCGTCACACGCAATGCGTACGTCATCGCCGGTTCATAGGGTGTGTGGTCATATCTCGAAAATAATGCAGGATAAAAAAATGCGGAACCGATCGTTAATTCAGTCACTTCTTCTGCTTGACTAGTAAACTCGATACTTCCTGTGCCGCCTCCATTGACAAATTGGATGGAAGGACAAGACTTCGTCATTTCACGAACGACTTCTTGCCGGAATTGAGCCAATTTCTTTTTGGAGTGTTGCTTCAACATGCGGATGACAGGGGTCTGCCACTTTGAAGACGACTGATCTGTAACACCTGCAATTTGCGCTTCATAGCCCATAATGCCAACGATGTCTGTCCATTCGTATTCCTGCTGTTTCGTACATAAACGCATGACATTTTCTAGCGTGTGTAAAGAAGAACGTCTTGTTCCAAAATACATCCACTTGTATTCAGTAGACAGGTTGATGTCTAAGCAAATGTCCAAACGGACTTCGAATGCTTCTCCGATTTTATTCAAGTACGCAAGTTGTTCTTCACAATCAACCATAAAAACGACTTTTGAGCCATTTGCTATATAAGGAACTAACGAAGCAATTGCAGCTTTTTCAATTTGGGGATAGCCTATTAAAAAATTATCAAATCCTTTTTCAAGTAAAAACTGCGTCTCTTCACAATCAAATGTCATCCACCCCACATGATTGGTTAGTTTTTGCGCGATATAGTGAAGCAACTCCACAGAACGAACAGATTTTGTTGCGATCCGGACTTGCTTCGTTTTTGAAAGCCTGTTGACCATGCCAATATTCCAATCCATCGCTTCCATGTCAAGACTTGCAAATGGTCGTTTCAATGATGCATATGCTTTTAAAGCGTCGTGCACTTCTTCATCCCCTTATGAATCTATCTATAGTTTAAGTATATTCTGAACACATTTCACGTGCAATCGTTTGAACTTTTCTGAATGATGGATTACTGATATAGTTGTCTTTGTATGGCATGATAGGTATTGAAAGAATAAAAGGGAGTGTGGGAACTGTTGAAAAAAGCGTTGTTAGTGATTGATTATACGTATGATTTTGTTGCTGAAGATGGCGCATTAACTTGCGGACAACCTGGGATTGACCTGGAAGATTACATTACGAATCTAACGAAGGACTTTTTACATGACGGTAATTTAGTCATTATGCCAAATGACATTCATGAAGAGAATGATCCTTTTCATCCTGAGTCAAAATTATTTCCTCCCCATAACATTAAAGGGACCACTGGACGGAATCTATACGGAAAGCTTCATACATTGTATGAAGAACGAAAAGAAGAAATACTGTGGATGGACAAGACACGATATAGTGCATTTGCAGGTACACCTCTCGAAATTCAACTACGCGCACGTGGCATAAATGAATTGCACCTTGTGGGTGTTTGTACAGACATTTGCATTTTGCATACGGCTATTGATGCGTACAACAAAGGATTCAAACTCGTCATTCATGAAAAAGGTGTTGCGAGCTTTGATCCAGCTGGACATGACTGGGCGTTGCGTCATTTCGAACATACATTAGGAGCAGCGATCGTTCGATGAAAAACATCCCCTTTAGTAATTTTTTTTGCTGAAAATGTTTGAGGTATCAAATAATCGGATATTCAAATACTACGTAAGCAATTATCAATTACTAAAAGGAGATGAAGGAAAATGAGCTTTATTTGGTTCTTAATTATTGGAGGCGTTATCGGTTGGCTTGCAGGACTTATTTTAGGAAAAGATATCCCTGGTGGCATTATCGGTAATATCATTGCTGGTATCGTAGGTGCTTGGATTGGTGGCATGTTGCTCGGTTCATGGGGTCCTAAAGTATCGGACTTTTACATCTTACCAGCATTGTTAGGTGCGATTATTCTCGTGTTCGTTGTAAGCCTCATTATGAAGTCTATGCGTAAAGCGACATGAGGAGAATGAAAAAAAAAGAGAGCACTAAGAGTTTTCTCTTAGTTGCTCTCTTTTATTCGTTTGCAAGCCGTTGACTTTCGAATTCGTTAAAAAACCAAAGAACATCTTCTACATATTTATCACTATGATTGTAATGAAAAATCGCTTTTTCGATATCTCCATCAGCTGCACCACTTTTGGATAAATAATTGGCTGCACTGAAAATCGCATCTTCAATATCGTAAGGATCTGCAATTCCATCCCCATTCGCATCGACGCCGTAGCCACCATGCTGTTTAATGATCGCTGGATCGGTTTTATCTTTTTCCGGGATGTCACCTTTACCTAATCCACTGCAACCCGGATACGACCAACCGACAAATGTACAGGGCATGAACTGCATATGCCCTTCTGCACCAGCTGGCGATAGTAAAGGATCCATCGTGGAAAAACGTGTTTCGATCCGATGATGTGCAGCAAGCAATGTCCATGGAATGTTATATTTTTCTGCAGCATCCTTGTAAATCGAGATATACTCTTCTGGGATTGTTGTGGCCGTGTGCCGATCTTGATATTCCAGCAATGTACTTGCAGATTTCTTTATCAGTTCAGGGTGTTGTATGCTAGTCCAAATGATGGCGGATAGCGTGAAGGTGGTCACAGCTATCGGCACTAACAAAATGATCATGAACAGTTTTGTTTTGTTCGAAATCTTCTTTTGTTTACGTTTCTTCACTGCACCACCCTTTTCTATCCCCTACTCATGACTCGGAGTCTTGTTTAATTAACGCCTTCATATCTTTAATGATTTGTTCATATGGAACTTCTGTTGCCCCGTTATATGTTTTCACCGCAACGCCATCTTTATTCACTAAACTAAATGCCGTTCCGTGCACGACTTGATCTTCACCTGGTGCTTTATTAACAAACGTTTTAAAGGAACCAATCGCAAAGTTTTCAATTGTTTTTTGGCTATATCCTGTCAACATTTCCCACTTACTTTGGTCAACTGGATCGAATGAGTCCAAATACGTTTGCAATGCTTCGGGTGTGTCTGTTTGAGGATCGATACTAAAAGAAACGAGCTTATAATCTTCTACTCCTTCATCTTGGAGTTGTTGCTGAAGATCAGTCATATTAGCCATCATCGGTAAACAGACGGTTTCACAATTCGTAAAAACAAATTGCGCAAGCCAAACGGTTCCTTTCAAGCTATCCAACGAAACTTTTTCATTGTGCTGATTCGTAAATTCAAACGACTCAATTTTATATTTGTGGTCTGCTTTAAACCCACCGAATGAACATGCACTCAATAGAAGTATAATGGACATCATTGCTGAAAACACTATTTTTTTTCGCATATACAAATTCCTCCACATCACTGTTTACTTTATCATAGAGGATAGGCAATTTACAAACAACCGCACTACCCTCTCCTTCTTGACGATTCATTGTCAGATCCGTGAAGTTTACTTCACTTTTAGTGAAACGAGCGCATTGTGGATTGCTTCGAGTTTTGTCTCAAGTCGGTGCAATAGATAAAAGGATACAAAAATCGGAAACCCGATTTGCTGTATGAAATTTAGCCATTGTTCCATCTTTCACTACCTCCTCTTCGAATGATAAAAGCTCCCCAGTACGGAACTGGAGAGCCAATCGATAACGCTTATACTAATTCGGTGACATTTCGCTCAATAATGCGCGCACTTTTGACCGCCGCAAATGGAGATCCATCGACTTCAAATGCACCTGCACTGATGATTTGCTCCATTGCCAATTCCACCTCAGTCGCTGTCAAACCTTCTTTCGGTTCGTCCACCGTCAGGGATGCTTGCTTACCCGCTGCTGTTGTGAAGTTTAGTTGTAATGTCTTTGCCATTGTTCATTCCTCCTTTTCCATTAGTTCATAATGTCTGCTGTTTCAACTTTCTCTGCACCAATAAATGGATAGGCAGAGAGTTGAGCCAATTGCGATAGCGCGTTGTACAGGCTATCTGCTGTTACGTCTTCGACGATGTGTCGATAGGACTTCGATTTACGGATCATCTTACCGTCTTCCGTCTGACCTCCGTCAAAGTACACTTTACCAACTGCGTGTCTAAATTCGAGTGTCGCCATTTGTCATCCCCTCCTTTCACACACTATATAGCTTCGAAATACAGAAAAGGATACATTGTTCGTGTAATTTCTTTTAAATGCTCTTATAATGGGTAGTAGAATGGAAGAGGTGAAGACAGTTGCAAGATTGGTTTATGTGGTTCATCTTGTTTTGGTGCATTGTACTCGTAGGGTTATTCGGCATTGGCGGCTTTTTCATGTTCCGTAAGTTCCTAAAAGTGTTTCCGAAAGCAGATGGCAAATCTACACTTGATTGGGAAGAACATTATGTCAATGAGTCCCTTCATCTTTGGAATGATGAAGCGAAAAGTATGTTGAACGAATTAGTTAGTCCCGTACCGGAATTGTTCCGTGACGTGGCTAAACAGAAAATTGCTGCCAAAATCGGCCAAATTGCTTTAGAAGATCGAGCAAACACAATTGGCTTTGATCATATTATCCGCGGCTACATCGTCGCCACACCAAAACGCGATCATAAATTTTTACGCAGGAAGTTGGATTCGATGGAAGTCGACCTGACGCCCTATGAGCATTTATTTAATTAAACGAAAAAAGAGGTCCTCTTGTAGAATAAACAGGTTCGGTACACGGGGAAAAACATTAAATGACCTAACATTTTGGGACACTATTCGCATATGAATGAGTGTCCCTGTTTTTTTGTACTAGCAATGTATGGGCTGTTTCCATGAGAGAATTCGCACTAAAACTAGAAGTGAATTAGCAATAGCACGTACATTTATGCGTCATAGCTAATTGCCTTGTTAAAACACTTGTTAAATTGCTGGATAAAATGGTTAATGTAAAAATACCTTATTTGGCACGAGTGAATATTTTGAAAATGATTAGAGGTTACGTGTTAAAATAGATGAATCAACAAACGGCACAGGTTGAGGAACAAAGATAAGTAAGGGGTGTTACTACTAGTGGAGGGGGGAGTGTAGATGTTTAAGTTCTATATTTTTATTGCTTTGATAGTGATTTTCAATTCCATGTTAACAAAATTCATAAGACAGAAATATAACATTATTGACCCGCGAAGAATTAGATATGTGAACGATACACACAAATGGGTAGAAATATCATTGGTTGTTTTAGGCGTCATTGTCTTTGTTCTTTTCTTGTTCAATCTGAATTTGGTATGGCTCACTTTGTTCATTGCTATTTCTATTTTTGGAAAAATAATCCGAGCCATTTTTGAATATAAATACGAACGAGAAGAACAAGAATTTATTATTACTCTTGTGGATTTAGGGATTTGGTGCGTATTCTCTGGTACATTACTGGTTTATTATATTAATACGATCAACTAACTGTCCTGATTGAGGAGTGAGAAAAACTATAACAAGAAAATATGGCAAATAAAAACGCACAATGTTTTACGTCTGTGCGTTTTTACTTGCTTTTTCTACTGATAATTGTTGTTTAAATCATATGCTAATTAGGTTACTAATTCAGTTGCGTTTACGCGTTTTCTCCCCATCAACCGCACCCGTTATTGTATAACGGAGGCCTCTTTTTTATGCTTTCACTTATACGAACGATATAAGTAGATAAAAAACTTAACTTATTGGATCATGGGGAAATTCATTTTTATTAAGTCTAACATGCGCTTAAAGTGATACTGTTGGTACATGGAGGTCTTCTAATTACCCGAAAGTGCTCAAAAATGGTGATGACGGGCAATTAGAAGCGTTCTCATTATACTTGACCCCTACAAAACGGTGTTCTGAGTCAAATAAGAAGTACAATAGCTCTTACTTCTCTTACGACACTTAACCACAAGTATTTAACCTCATTTTCCGCTCATTCAAAATATTGATTACGAAAATATGTTACATGTCCTTCAATTCATTGTGGATGTTTTCGTATACTTCACTAACATCCCGATTCGCCAAGGCAGAATCATGGCAAAAGCTAAAATCCAAAACATTCCTGCCAGCTCACCGACATCAATGGAACTGCTTAACACGAACTTAGCAATAAGCCGGATGATGAATAACGTCAAAAGAATCATGAGGAACACTTTCGACTTCTTGACATAGAGGTTACCGTCTCGTTCTTCAAAATTTGTTGTTTTGATTAATATTGATGAAAAAACGAGTCCGACAAGAGAAGCCTCGATGACTTGTGCAAGCGGTACTCTGAATTCCTCAAATAAAAACATGAATGCACCGGTTGACATGAATAGTGGTGGTAAAATGATCCGTTTAGCATTAATCGGTCTTTCTGCCGCCTTTGCACGTACGAAAAACGCAAGTGTTCCCATAAAAAGAAAGACAAATGTTGAGCCGACAATTAAGTAAACGGAAGGAATTTCATTAAAAACATAGTCGACGAACTGTTCCAGTTTAAACATCGTTCCGCTCCCACTCCGCAAGCTCATTCATACGATGCTTCAGCTCTTCCATTTGAACAAACCGCGCGAACCGAGCTGTTTCTTTTCCTTCATGGAATAAAAGAACGACAGGTGCTGTGAATAATGACAATTGCCCGGCCATTTCAGGAACAACTGCCACATTTACTTTGTAAAAAGGAAACGAATAATTGTCTTGCAGTGCTGCTACTTGGGGATATAACCCTTCACATACAGAACAATGATCTGTCTTCACAAACAATAATAGCTGTTTTTCAGTTGCTGATACTTCCAACCATTGGCCAAAACTTCCGATTTCGTTCATCGGCTTTTCCTCCACTTCTATGAGACATGCCGTTAAGCTACATGCTTAACGGCATTAAACGTTATTAAAACCCTTGGAAATCACCAAAAATTGGACTGAGTAAACTTGTAATGAATGTGATGCCGTCAAAGAACAGCAATAGACCGAACGCAATCATCACATATCCACCAATTTTCATGATCATAAGATTGTTTCTTCTGATCCAGCCCAGTCGTGTAATAAAAAATGACAAGACGAAGAATGGAATGGCAAAACCTAATACATACATCATCATATACAACATACTGGAACTTGGGTTAGCAGCTGCTAGGCCGATGATTGCACCAATGATCGGTCCCATGCACGGTTGCCAACCTGCTGAAAATGCAAGCCCGATTAAAGCTGTTCCTAAATAACCCGCCGGTCTGTTTTTAAACTGAAGTTTATGTTCTTTCATTAAGAACTTCGGTGTAAACAACCCGATAACCATTAAGCCGAATAGGACGATGAAAATTGCACCAATTTGTCTTAACAAATCTTTATACTGGATAAAGAAACTTCCTACAAAAGACGTACTGAAGCCCAAAAAGACGAATACGACTGAAAATCCGAGTAAAAAGAATACAGTGTGAAGCATCCCGTTACGACTCATGCGTTTGGAATCCGACTTCAAGTCTTCAATGGACATTCCGGTAATGTAAGATATGAACGCCGGGTATAATGGCAGGACACATGGCGATATGAAACTGAGAAAGCCCGCTCCAAAAGCGAGGAAAATATTTAAATCTGTACCCATCATTCTCTCCCCTTTACGTAATCTTTCCTCATCGTATCAAATTCAACTGGAAAATACGCGATATTTGACTGTGAACAGTTTATGAACAAATCATTCCCTTCACATTTCATCTTCCAAAAATATTGCATTTAGCCTATTTGTTTATTTTGTGGATTGCACCATGATGTTACATATTTCGCTGTAATCGTAGGAGTTACTTTTTATTATTGATATCTAAATTTATTTAGTCCGTTAATACATAGTGATTTTGAATTATTGACGGTAACGTTGAAGTTGACGTTATATGAGTAATACTTATAAAACTGAATCGATTTCATAATTCCTCTTTTTAAAAATACAAACAAGGGCAGAATTTATAGATTGTATTTCAAAAAACAAGAATCATGCGGCTTGAATGTGGTTCAATCGTGCTCCAATCCTATCGGC
>NZ_JAUBDI010000023.1:0-55570 GCF_033253735.1 Sporosarcina saromensis
ATCCGCTCGACTTGCATGTATTAGGCACGCCGCCAGCGTTCGTCCTGAGCCAGGATCAAACTCTCCATAAAAGAAGAAAATGAATAGCTCATTTCTTGCTGGCATCATTTAAGATGTCAATTTGAATCCGAAGATTCGAGTTGTTCGTTCACCGACAAGTCGGCTTCAGAACTTTATTTGTTGACGTTTTGCTGTTCAGTTTTCAAGGTTCATTGTTTGTCTTTCGCTGTCGGTTTTTGTTGTGCTCCCGACTGCTTTATTACTATACCAAATGACATTTAACCTGTCAACACTTTTAACATCTTTTTTTATCATCAGCTGAAAATCGTACCCATCAGCACAGTTTAGCCTAACGTTTATTACAAACATCTACTATTGTAGCAACCTTATTTGAATACAAAAAACCGTTCCGAAAGAAATGAGTCTATCCTCACTCTCCCAGAACGGCGTACGTCTATTTTATTTTATAAAGATGAAGTAAAGAATGAAGATCACAAACAACCCGTACATAATTGGATGAATTTCTTTTCTTCTTCCGCTTAACAACATTGTTATCGGGTAAAATACGAAACCAATTGCTATTCCGGTCGCAATACTATACGTCAATGGCATTGCGATAATTGTAAAAAATGCCGGTACAGCAATTTCAAATTTCGTCCATTCGATATTGCCTAATGTCGACACCATCAACACACCAACAATAATTAAAGCTGGCGCTGTTACTTCAGGTGTGATGACGAACAACAATGGTGAGAAGAACAGTGATAGTAAAAACAAAATACCAACTACAATAGAAGCAAAACCGGTTCTTGCTCCAGCAGCCACACCTGCAGTTGATTCAATATAGGACGTTGTTGTTGACGTTCCAAAAATTGAACCCGTAACAGTTGCTAATGAATCTGCTAGCAATGCTTTACCGGCGCGAGGCAGTTTATCGTCTTTCATTAGCCCCGCTTGGTTAGCTACTGCCACAAGTGTTCCAGCTGTATCAAAAAAGTCTACAAACAAGAATGTAATGACGATGACTAAAAACTGCGTTGTGAACAATGAGGCAGGGTCTTGAAAGATTGCATCAAATGCTACACCAAAAGTAGACTCAACACTTGGTACTTTAGAAACAACTTGTGATGGAACTTCAATTAATTGAACAACCATTCCAAGAACTGTTGTCATAATCATGCCATAGAAGATTGCGCCTTTAATTTGACGAACCATCATAATGACCGTTACAACTAAACCGAAAATCGCAAGGAGTGTAGGTCCTGCTGCTAAGTTTCCTAGTGTTACAAGCGTGTTCGGATCGGCAACAATAATTTTCGCATTTTGCAAACCTAGAAATGTAATGAATAAGCCAATTCCTGCCCCAACTGCATATTTCAATTGTGCCGGTATGGCGTTGATAATCATTTCGCGTAATCCTGTTAAAGAAAGAACAATAAATATAAGTCCTGAAAACAATACGCCAGTCAGTGCTGTTTGCCACGGTATTCCATAACCAAGAACAACAGAAAATGCGAAGAATGCATTTAATCCCATACCTGGCGCAAGACCGATTGGGTATCTCGCGATAAGTCCCATGAATATTGAACCGACTGCTGCAGCAAGCGCTGTTGCAACGAATACGGCTCCTTTGTCCATTCGCATTGCATCCGGTAAATCCGGTACAGCGTCAAGTGACAACATAAGAGGATTGACGGCAAGTATATAGGCCATTGCAAGGAAAGTCGTGAGACCACCAATAATTTCGCGACGATAGTTCGTTCCTAATTTGTCGAACTCAAAGTATTTCTTCATAATAACCGCCCTTAACGTAATTAGTATGTAATTCTCTAGCTCTTTCAACATCATTTATAAAATAAAAAGAGGAAGTATACGACGTCATACTCGTATACTTCCCCATTGACAATCAATTAAAGGATCCCCTTTAAATTAATTATCGTAGTCGAACATTTAAGGTGTTCGGTAGAGACTCTCGAGCCATATTCTCAAGATTATACGATATCGTTATTCAGTTAATTATTCCCACTCGATTGTGCCTGGTGGTTTTGCAGTAATATCATATACTACTCTGTTGACGTGTTCAACTTCTGCAGTGATACGCGTACTAATTTTCTCAAGAATATCCCAAGGGATTCTTGCCCAGTCCGCTGTCATTCCGTCTACTGAATGAACAGCACGGATCCCTACTGCGTAATCATATGAACGTTTTTCATTGCGCACACCTACACTGCGGATATCAGGTAAAATTGCAAAGTACTGCCAAATTTCACGATCAAGGCCCACTTTTGCGATTTCATCGCGTAAAATCCAGTCTGCTTCACGAACGATATCAAGTTTCGCTTCCGTAATTTCACCAAGAACACGAACGCCTAGGCCAGGACCAGGGAATGGTTGGCGGTTGACGATGTCACTTGGCAAACCAAGCTCCGCTCCAACTGCACGAACTTCATCTTTGAAGAGTGCTTTTAAAGGCTCGATCAATTCGAAATCCATATCTTCAGGAAGACCGCCAACGTTGTGATGTGATTTAATCACTTCGTTTGTTGCAGTTCCACTTTCGATGATGTCTGCGTAGATTGTTCCTTGTGCAAGGAAGTCGATGCCTTCAAGTTTCGCCGCTTCTTCATCAAATACATAGATGAATTCATTACCGATTGTTTTACGTTTCACTTCCGGATCGGTAACGCCTTTTAGCTTGTCCAAGAAACGTTTACGCGCGTCTACTTTAATGAAGTTCATATTAAATTTATTGCTAAACGTTTCAACGACACTTTCTACTTCATACTTACGAAGTAAACCGTGGTCAACGAAAATACATGTTAACTGATCACCAATCGCACGGTGAATCAAAGTCGCAACGACGGATGAGTCAACTCCACCACTAAGTGCACAAAGGACTTTTCTGTCACCGACTTGTGAACGGATTTTTTCTACTTCAATGTCGATGAAGCTTTTCATCGTCCAGCTAGCTTCAGCTTTACAGATATCGAAAACAAATTTGCTGAGCATCTCTTTACCATTTGTCGTTTGCTCAACTTCCGGGTGGAACTGGACGCCATAAACTCGTTTTTCTTCATTTGCAAAAGCGACAGCTCCATCATTTGAGCCTGTAGCAATTGCGGAAAAACCAGTTGGCAATTCAGCTACTGCATTTCCTTTGCTTAAGAGGACTGACTGATTTGCATCAAGTGCCGCAAATAATGTAGAAGATGATTCCACAGTAATCTCTTGTACATCAGCTTCTTCATTACGCGCGCCTAATGTACCTCCAAATTGTTTGGCGATTAACTGAGCACCGTACGAAATGCCAAGTACAGGGATCCCTAAGTCAAAAATTCCAGCGTCAATGCCAAATTCCGCATCGTCTGCTGACTTGTCGCCACCTGAGAGAACAATGCCGACAGCGTTCATGTTTTTCACTTCTTCAGCCGTCACAGTATGCGGATGCAATTCACTGTAGACGCCTAACTCACGAATTGAACGTGTGAGTAGTTGGTTATATGTGCTTCCGAAATCCAGCACGACGATTTTTTCCTGTTCGATCAATAAAGGAGCATTTGACAATTGATCCACCTCTTCCATTTAGTTTCCGATCTCTCATAAATCAGTAAAGACGCGTAAGAAAGTACTTCTTTCCACGCGTCTCAACATCCTACAATGGGCCAGGAATAAAACTATTATCCCTACCTCCATAGACAAGTCATTTCCGGTGACTTTGTAGAAACGTCTGAACCATATTATCAGACATATATGAGGGCTAATCGGTCGTTCTATTTTTCATATCTTACTCTTTTGATGTACAAAAATCAACCCGAAGCCCTAATGATTAAATCTTCCCATATTTCTTTTAAGGTTGCCCATTCTTGGTCAATTGTATACCCTCCATACACACCTTGCTCATAGACTTCTGTGAGTTTTTGCATCTGTTTACCACCAAAATAGCTATCCACACTTGTAGCAAATTCAGATAACGTCATACTGTCCGCCTCTTGAATCCGACACGTTCCAGCTGTTTAAGTAGAAGCAGGTATTGCTTAGCGAACATCGTCCAATTTGTTGGTTGGTTGCGGAATGTGTGTATATAAACTTTTGGTAGCCACTTTTTACGTCGTGAATGAACAATCCAAACGACTAGTAAAATAAGGATGAAGATACCAATTATTATCCATACATATTTCTGAATAAAATCCATTGCCTTCCTAACGAAAGAAGAACCATCCTTATGATCTTTCCCTAGTGCAGGCGTCTCGTCTTTCTCAATTTCCGGACGTTCTCTTTCTTCCATTTCAGGTATTTGTGGTTCACTCATATCCGTTTCAATATCGTATTCAATATTGGTTGGATTGGAGAAACCGATTGTCGGTTCAAAAGGCATCCAACCGAATCCCGGCATATAAGCCTCCACCCAAGAATGGGCTTCATTATTTGTAATTGTATATTCGGTTTTACCGAGTGAATTTGTTTTTCCTTCACCAGGTGCAAATCCTTTCGCCCATCTAGCCGGAATGTCAATTGCTCTTAGCATGACAACCATTGATGTCGAGAAGTTATCGCAATACCCTCTTTTTGTATCGAATAAAAACTGATCGACGTAATCTTCGTTCGCTTTTGGAATTGCAACAGTTTGTTGATCATACGTAAATCCACTTCTAGAAAAGTAGCGCTCAATTGCTTTTGCCTTTTCATAGACACTGCCTTCTTGATCAGTAATGCTAAAAGCCAATTCCCGAACCCGATCAGGTAATTGTTCAGGTAACTGGAGATATTGCGCTAATTCATCTCCACTACCATCGTAATCTTCGTTCGATGTCTCCCGTAGCGCTTTTAAGCTATAGGGGGGCATTTCCACTAATTCAACACGATAAGCATCCAACTCAACTTCCTGTGTACCTTTTAAAGCCCAATATTGACCTGTTTCTGGTTGGTACTTCAAGTTTACGCCAGATACATTTGTATGCATCTCCGTAGCGCCGTACGGATAAACAAGAAAAGGCAAAGGCTCTAGCATGTTAATTTCTGCTTGCAGCTTTTCCGTCTCTTCATCCTGGAGAGGCGCATCGGCTAGCAACGCTCCTGACAAAATATTAACAGGCGTGCTAATTTCTCCGTTTTGTTCCCACCCTTTAGACGTATACGTATTCTTTGTTTCAATTTTCCAGTATTGTTTCCGAGGGACAGTTGCTTTAAAAATTACTGTGTCATCTTGGACAAAAGCACCGCCCAGTTTGGAGTCATCTAGACCGTACCCACTTTTCGAAGTTGTCCCTCCAACACCGGAACCTTCACCGTTTACAAAAGACTTGATAAAAGGAACCGGGTCTGCCCAAACAGGCTCTTGAGCAGGTAAGAAACTTGCCACCATCCCACTTCCAATGACCGCAAACAGGAGGGGTAAAGAAAACGCGGCGAATGTGCCAGCATGTATTTTCTGACTATGTCTTTCCGCTATTCTTGAAATGGTAAGGAGGCCGATTAATAGCAGGCCAATGACCATAACCCTAAATATCGCTCCATCAGCTTCATAGGGACTAAACGTATCAATTACAGCTATAAAGATGACGGTCATAGCATAAAACAGCATGATGCTCTTTCTGACTTCTATCCAATGCCTTATTAAGTATATCGTCATCCACAAGAGAATGAAAAACAGGATCGTTCGAAACGGGTTTGTGATATTCTCCCAGTCTCCAGCTAGCATAATTGGGAAATTCGACAACAAGTCGTTCATTAACAAGACCATTGTTTCTCTCGAAAAAACGATAGTTTTAAAGAAGACATAGTGTAAAGCGATGAACAAATATAAGCCTTTGATTGGTAAGGAAAACCACCAACGCAAACGGAGTAACCCTAACAAAAAGGATAGTGCAATAAATAGTAGAAAAACGCCTAAATAATTCGTGTCGGTCAGTTCGATAACAGGTAAAAGCCACTCTAAAAGTAAAACAAAGGCAAGTACGTACAAAATGAGAAGGAGACGAACATCCATTTTACGGTGACTCACAACGAAGACACCTCCTTGAAAGCATCTGAAAATTGCTTCCTACTTAACAAATGCACAGCAATCCCTTTTGACTTGGCGTACGCAACTTGCTGCTGTAATTCTGTGGAGACTGCTTGTAACTTATCAACCACTACAAAACAAATGACAGATTTCATGGAAGTCGTGACATGATTGACGGTTTGGATGAATGCTGCGTCTGGTTTTCCTGTCACAACGATAACACTTCCTGCCAATGCTGAAAAAGTAGACCGAGCAATCAACTTCATATCGTTAACGGATACAGGTTTTATTTTTGCTAAATGAACAAACACTTCATTTAACTGTTCCGCTGAATGAATGAAAGGGAACACAGTTATCTCTTCACCAGTAGATACGAACGCAATAGATGCCTGTTGACTTGAAGCTTCCTCTATAAGCGAGGCGGTCAGTTCTACTTGTTCCTCAAATGTATCGGATACCCTTCCATCCAACAAGACAACTAAGTCTTCAGATTGACGATCTTCAAATTCTTTTGTCATCAAGTTTTGTGTTCGTGCAAACGATTTCCAATGAATCCAAGTAACACGGTCACCTGCCTGGTAATCGCGCACACCTGTCGCCATTGTTGTATCTTTTACTAAGGAGTAAGGTGACAACAAAGATCCTCGATCATATTGCGCATCTATCGGAACATAATGCATGGATGTTGTATTTGGAAACACTAAAATACTGTCTTTTAGTTCAATAAAACTTCTTTTTTGGATCCAACCGAAAAAATCTGCTATTTCCACCTCTAGGCCTTCAATCGTGTATTGTCCTCTGGGCAGTTTGTCCACTTCATAGGACCACTCAATCTCTTTCTTAAAACCAAAAATGAAAAATTGCTTTGTTTGGGGAACACTTTCAATGACTCGCGCATCATCCCATTTTTCAGAAATTGTCGTATAGAGCAAGGGGAAAGGAAAAGAACGTGTAATGTGTAGCGTAACGTGCAATTTCCCACCTTTTTCAATCGTTTTGGATCGTATGCTGCGTTTGACTTTTAACACTGACAATGGATACAGAAATAGAGCGATAGAATAGAGTAAAAATGGAGTTACCATATAGAAAATCGTCCAGCTCACTGTACCACCTTGAAACATCGCAAATACATACATTGAAAAGAAGAGGCTGACGATGAATACGAGGCGAGTTGTCAGTGATAAGTATTTACCACTTCTCTTCATTTCGCATGGATCCTATCGATTGGAACACTAACTTTCGCAAGAATCCTTTCGATAATTTCTTTTGTTGTGATGCCTTCATATTTAGCCTCAGGTTTCAAGATTAGCCTATGATCGAAAACAAATGGAGCTAGATACTTTACGTCATCTGGCGTTACATACGTTCTTCCTTTTAGCAACGCATATGCTTGGCAAGCTTTCATGAGCGCAAGTGAACCACGTGGACTCACGCCTAAATAGACATACGGATTGTCGCGGGTTTCTGCTACACAATCCACGATGTAATATTTAATAGACGCATCCACTTCAACAGTTTTTACTGCTTCTTGTAGTGCACGCAATTCCTCTACCGTAAGAACCGTTTCAAGTGCATCGATCGGTACTGACTTTTCAGCCCTTGCCAACACGTCCACTTCCTCAACTCGCTTTGGATACCCCATGCGTAACTTGAATAGAAAACGATCTAATTGGGCTTCCGGTAAAGGATAAGTTCCTTCATATTCAATTGGATTTTGGGTAGCCATAACGAAAAATGGTTGTGGAATCCGAATTGTTACGCCATCCACGGTCAACGAAGCTTCTTCCATACTTTCTAACAGCGCAGCTTGCGTTTTTGGTGACGTTCGATTGATTTCATCCGCTAATACAATATTGCCGACAATTGGTCCAGGTCGAAACTCAAATTCCATTTCTTTCGGGTTATAAATTGAAACACCTAAAACATCTGACGGCAATAAATCAGGTGTAAATTGAATCCGTTTGAAACTTGCACCGACAGACTTTGCAAGTGCTTTCACCATCATCGTTTTCCCGACCCCTGGAACGTCTTCAAGTAGAACATGTCCACCGGCCAATAAAGCGGTTACACTTAATTCCGAAATGTTCCGCTTACCAATCATTACATGGTCAATATTCTCCAATACTTTATTAATTGCTTGAGCATGCATCATTTCATTTCCTCCAATCCCAACTTCTCTCTAACCTGTCCGAAAATTTACAAAATCTAACTTCATAATACCGTAATTAACTGAACGCTACAACCTTAGACATACAAACTTCATACTTTATCATCATCTTTTCTGGTAACTCCTAAACTCGCCTGTTTACATTCATTACCGGAAAAAAGTAAAGAACCGCATCTTACTAAGTTACAACTCCTTAGTAAAATGCGGTTCAAGAATCAGTATTTAGACGTTATGCGTTAGAACAATACTTCACTTCCAAAAGTCATCGAATAGTGTAATAGGCATATGGCGTTTATGGGCCGATCGTTTGAAATGCTTTTCAATTGTTTCCCGTGCCTGTTCGGAAACTTCTTTCCCTTCCAAATAATCATCAATCGCTTCATATGAGACGCCTAATGCTACTTCGTCGGGTAAAGCAGGTTTTTCCTCTTCCAAATCGGCTGTCGGTACTTTATTGTACAAGTGTTCTGGAGCACCTAGCGCTTGTAGCATTTGTCTGCCTTGCCTTTTATTTAACCGATAGAGGGGCATTAAATCCGCTCCACCGTCTCCAAATTTTGTATAAAAGCCTGTTATCGCTTCTGCTGCGTGGTCCGAGCCGAGAACGATGGAACTATGTGTCGCAGCAATGGAATATTGAACCTTCATCCGCTCCCGAGCTTTTTCATTGCCTTTCGTATAATCGGAAATGTGGATACCCGCATTAGCTAATGCACGTTCACTCGCATCGACAGCCTCTTTAATATCGACTGTGTAAATTTTTGAAGGCTGAATGAATGCCAATGCATCTTGGCAATCTTCTTCGTCGAATTGCTTGCCATAAGGGAGTCGGACTGCAATAAATTGATACTGATCCGTTCCGTTTTCTTCATTCAATTCATCAACGGCCATTTGGGCTAGCTTTCCAACAAGCGTAGAATCTTGTCCACCGGAAATCCCAAGAACAAATCCATTCACAAATGGGTTCTTAATGGCATACTCCTTCATGAAGTCAATGGACTTTCGAATTTCCTCTCGCGGATCGATGCTTGGTTTGCTTTTCAATTCTTCAATGATTTGGTCTTGGATTGTCATCATCGTACCTCCTTATTTTGATGAAAACTCGTCCACTTTGTCTTGTATATCATGGATATTACGCATTTTGTTGTCCCAGCATTTTTGGCTTAAATCTACAGGGTATTCTTCAGGATTCAGGGAGCGTTTATATTCATCCCACAACAAGTCCAAGTTGTCATGCGCATATTGCCGCATTTCATTCAACGTTGGATTTTTATAGATGATTTCTCCGTTTTCCACTACTTTTACATGCAAATTAACCGCATCAAAATTCGTTACAAATTTGGAGACGAACGTATGGACAGGGTGGAACATTTTAATGCGTTTTTCAGTTGTCGGGTCTTCATCGTGCATGGTAATGTAGTCTCCCTCTGCACGTCCATTTTCCCTGTCGATGATTCGATACAGCTTTTTCTGTCCTGGTGTTGTCACTTTCTCAACGTTAGACGATATTTTAATCGTATCTTCCATTTCACCATGTTCATTTTCAATCGAAACGATTTTGTAAACTGCGCCGAGTGCTGGCTGGTCATATGCCGTAATAAGCTTCGTCCCAATTCCCCACACATCAACTTTAGCTCCTTGGGCTTTCAAGTTTAGGATTGTATATTCATCCAAGTCGTTGGACACGACAATTTTCACATCTGTGAATCCAGCTTCATCCAACATTTTACGTGCTTCTTTTGAAAGGAAAGCAATATCCCCACTGTCCAATCGGATGCCAACGAAATTAATTTGATCGCCTAACTCTTTTGCCACTTGAATCGCAGTTGGAATGCCGATTTTTAACGTATTGTATGTATCGACAAGGAAAACGCAATTTTTATGTCTTTTCGCATATGCATGAAATGCTTCATATTCGCTTTTATACGCTTGGACCATTGCATGAGCATGTGTTCCTGCTACCGGGATACCAAATAGCTTACCGGCACGTACGTTGCTAGTTGCCTCGATGCCACCAATGACCGCTGCACGAGCTCCCCAAATAGCTGCATCCATTTCATGGGCGCGCCGGCTACCGAATTCCATTACAACTTCATCTTTGACGACTTGTTTAATGCGACTAGCTTTCGTAGCAATCAACGTTTGATAATTAACGATATTTAATAGAGCCGTTTCAATCAGCTGGGCTTCAGCCAACGTTGTTTCGACACGAATAATTGGTTCATTCGCAAAGACGAGCTCTCCTTCAACCATTGAATAGACGTCTCCAGTGAATCGGATGCCTTTCAAATACTCCAGAAAGTCATCTTGAAAATCAAGCTCATTCTTCAAGTATGCCAAATCACTTTCACTGAAGTGAAAATCTTTTAAATAGGCAAGAATTCGCTCCAGTCCTGCAAAAATTGCATAGCCATTCCCGAACGGCAAGTTTCGGAAAAACACTTCAAACACCGCTTTCCGTTCGTGCATGCCATCTGCCCAATACGATTCAGTCATATTAATTTGATAAAGATCTGTATGTAATGCCAAGCTATCATCTGTGTAAATCGAGCTCATTCTAAATCCCTTCTTCCACATTAATGCTTCCAGTATACACTATTTACCCGAACTTCAATGCGAAATAACATTGAAAAAAATCCCTAGTTATCATGCTTGTGTTTTTATTTTACGTTCAGTTTGTTTAAATGCTAAAAGAATACGTAAAAAACCATAGACAACTTCTAGTAAGTCATCTATGGTGCAAATCATTTTATCAACATACCTGTTAACAATCCCTCTTTAAGACGGTCGTTAATGATTGGTCGATGATTGATATAATCGTCGCAACCTCTTCTTTATTTATACAAAACGGAGGTGCAAAGGCTAACGTATCTTGCCCTTCATAAATAATACTTCTGCCTAGTAATCCATGCTTCAGTGCCTCTTCAATTACTTTCACAGACACAGGCTCATCGAAACGGGTCTTTGTCTCTGGATCTTTCATAATTTCCACCGCCCCAAGCAAACCGATCCCTCTTGTATCGCCAATCACATCATGCCGATCGGCCAGCCATTGGAACCCTTTTTGGAACTCTGCCCCCATCTTACGTACGTTTTCAATCAAATTCTCTTCTTCAATAATTCGCAAGTTTTCAAGTGCAACAGCACAACACATCGGGTGCCCGCTATACGTATAGCCATGCATATAAACACCGTCTGACAGGTCAATCAATTCATTTTTCAGCTTTTCCGAAATAACCATCCCGCCTAACGGTGCATATCCACTCGTAATCCCTTTTGCAATAACAAGGATATCCGGAACCGCATCATAATGCTCCATTCCAAATGTGGCTCCCGTTCTTCCGAAACCTGTAATGACTTCGTCTGCAATGAACAAAATATCGTGCTGATCACAAAGTGCCCGCACCTTTTTGAAATAGCCTTCCGGTGGCGGGTTGACGCCTCCTGACCCTTGCACTGGTTCCGACACGAATGCCGCGATTGTCTCTGCACCTTCTTGTTGGATTAATGCCTCCAGTGCTTCAATTGAAGATTCGACATACAGGAAATCAGGCGCTAAAGATGGAAACGTTCTAAAAGCTGGTAAGCCTGTTGCACTGGAAGCCCCCATCGACACACCGTGATATGATTTTTTTCGTGTAATGATTTTCTTCTTTTGAGTCTGCCCTTTTAATTGCCAATAATAACGCACTGTTTTAAATGCCGTATCGTTCGCTTCAGAACCACCCGACGTGAAGAAGGTCATATTCAAGTCGCCAGGCGTCATGTTTGCAACTTTTTCTGCCAACTCAATAACTCGCTCATGGCTATTCGTCGCAAAAGTTGAACTGAAAGCGAGTTTTTTCATCTGTTCCATCGCAGCCTTGCCAAGCTCTTCACGACCATGACCGATATTGACATTCCAAAGTGAGGATAGACCGTCAATGACTGTATTTCCTCTGATATCTTTTAAGTAGATCCCTTTTCCTTCTGTAAAAATGAATTTGGGTCCTTGTTCGTGTTGTTGTTTAAACGAAGTCGTCGGGTGCATGAAATGTTTTTTATCCAATTCCGCTAACTGTGCATATGCCTTGTTTACTGTCTCTGTCGTTTCGGTTGTTTGTAACGTCATGAAAATCCCTCCAAATTTATTTTTTCGGTAAAACCGGTCTAGCCTCAACGACCGACCGCGCCTCAACGAGTTGATACGCTTTTTCTTTTTG
Source organism: Sporosarcina saromensis (assembly GCF_033253735.1). NCBI lineage: Bacteria > Bacillati > Bacillota > Bacilli > Caryophanales > Caryophanaceae > Sporosarcina > Sporosarcina saromensis. Next base: position 12,371 of record NZ_JAUBDI010000023.1, read on the forward strand.
TTCTTTTCGCGGCATCGTCTCGGTTTCATAAACCGCTCCATCTTCTTCCACTGCGAATCCCATTCGTTCGTCCGCCTTTATTGTTTTTAACAACGATACGCCCATCAGGAGTAAAATGATGGAAAACGGCAGTGCAGCAATGAGTGAGGCGGTTTGTAGACCTTGTAAACCACTGCTGTTAATAAGCACAGCAACGATCGCAGCCATTAACACACCCCATACCGCTTTTAATAAATTACTTGGATTCTGATTGCCGTCAGAAGTCATCATCGCTAATACGAATGCTGCTGAATCAGCTGAGGTCACTAAAAATGTGACAATTAACAAGAGGAAGATGACGGAAAGGGCTGTACTCATCGGGAAGTTACCGAAAGTAGCAAAAAGCGCACTCGTCACGTCTTGTTGAACTGCACCTGCAATATTCGTACCTTGGAACAGATCCATATGAATGGCAGTGCCTCCAAAGACGGCTATCCACACGACTGCAATGAATGGAGGAACAACGAGGACTCCGAATACAAATTCCCTTATCGTCCGCCCTCTTGAAATCCTCGCGATAAATGCCCCGACGAACGGCGACCATGCAATTACCCAAGCCCAATAGCCGACCGTCCACGCTTTCGACCAACTGTTGCCGTCATACGGTGACATGCCTAAACTCATACTGAAGAAGTTCTGGACGTAATCACCGACACCGAGCGCAAAAGCTTCAAAAATAAACGTTGTTGGTCCTAAAAAGAGGACGACAGCAATCATGCCAATTGCCAAGCACATGTTCAATATGCTGAGAAACTTAATACCTTTATCTAATCCCGTTAGCGTCGATAGTAAATACAACGCAAGCAATCCTAAAACAATTACAAGTAAAATCGTTGTATTTTGCGGCACTTGAAATACATAATTTAAACCGCCGTTTATTTGTAAAATGCCCATCCCTAAAGAGGTCGCGACGCCTAACACGGTTGTGATGACGGCTAGCGTATTAATTGTCTTGCGTAATGACATTTTTTTCTGCTTACCTATTAGTGGATCGAGCGTGTCACTGATCATCCCTTTTTCCTTTTTTCGAAACTGCATATACGCTAACGATAAGCCCACAATTGTGAAGACCGACCATTGGTGAACGCCCCAGTTGAAGAAGGAATATTGCATGGCGAGTCTGCCTGCTTCGGGCGTAAGTCCTTCTGCTCCAATTGGAGACTGTGCAAAATGGTTCATCGGCTCTGCAATGCCCCAAAAAACCAGACCAGCCCCAAAACCACAGCTGAATAGCATACCTATCCATGCAAAGTAGGAGTACTTCGGCTTTTCATCGTCCCGCCCAAGCTTAATGCGCCCGTATTTACTAATTGCCAGTCCCGCACAAAACAACACGATGACGAGAACGGAAATGAGATAGAACCAGCCAAAAGCGTCAGCCACTTTGTCGTATGCTCTGTTTGCCAGCTGCGACAATCCAACAGCATCCACAACTCCCCAGATGACTAGAAAAGTGACTGCAGTGGCAGAAATCCAAAATACACTGTTCAATGGTGTTGTATTTCTTTCCATATATGCTTCTCCTTTTTAGTTGTGAATGACATGCTTACTTAAGTTCACAGAGCTTTAATATCATCCTTTCAAGCTCCCTAACTTGAAGCTAACTACTTTTGTCTCGGTCATTTCTTCGATGGCGAATTTCACTCCCTCTCTGCCAAGTCCAGAACCTTTCACTCCTCCGAACGGCATGCCGTCAATTCGAAAATCGCTACTATCATTAATAAGGATACCGCCGACTTCCAACCCTTGAATTGCTTTGAAAGCGTTTTCAATGTTTGCAGTGAAAATACCTGCTTGCAGGCCATAATTGACGTTATTAGCTAGCTCAATGGCCATCTCTAAACGATTTACTGGATATAACAAAACAACCGGTCCAAATATCTCCTGTTGGGCAATGGTACAATGCATAGGAACATTCACTAAGACGGTCGGTGAATAAAACGCACCTGTTCGAACGCCGCCTACTAACAGCTCAGCCCCTTCCAATACCGCTTCCTGTACCCAACTTTCCACCCTTATTGCTTCCTTTTCACTAATTAAAGGACCCATATCCGTCGATGCGGACAATTTATCCCCTACATTGTATTGACGAGTACGTTGGACAAACTGTGTGGTGAATTGTTCAAAAACTTCTTGCTCGATATAAATCCGTTGGACACCAAGACAGTTTTGGCCAGCCGCACTAAACGCACCTGCCACAGTGCACTCTACAGCCTCATTCATATCCGCATCTTTCATTACAATGACCGGTGAATTCGAACCGAGCTCCATGCTCAGTTTCTTCAGCCCCGCTTTTTTCGCAATTTCCTCGCCGGTTTCCAATCCTCCTGTGAAAGACACCATTCTAATTGCAGGATGCGAAACTAACAGGTCACCGATGATCCGGCCATTTCCAGTAATAACCGATAACACTTTTGGTGGCAAGCCGGCATTGTCAAACGCTTCGGCAAGCAGGAGTGCACTCAACGGCGTTGCAGTTGCTGGTTTTACAATGATTGCATTGCCAGAAGCGATTGCCGGTCCGACTTTATGGGCCACTAAATTTAGCGGATCATTGAACGGCGTAATCGCCGCAATTAGACCAATAGGAAATTTCGTATAATAGCCGATTCGATTTTCTCCACTTTCTGTCTGATCGAAAGGGATGGTTTCTCCTTTAATTCTTCTTGCTTCTTCTGCACTTAATCGTAACGTCTGGATGCACCTTGTCACTTCTCCGTTTGCCTCCCGGATGGTTTTACTTCCTTCCAAAGCGATCGTCGTTGCGAACGTATCTCGATGTTTTTCAATATAGTCGGCAGCTTTGTGCAACACGGCCATCCGTACATGAACAGGCATACTCGCGGCTGTTTTAGCTCCGCTTTCCGCTTCTTTTATGGTCATCAGTACATCATTTTCAGTCGCTGCGGGTACATGCGCGATAAAGGATCCATCTTGTGGATTCTTCACTTCAATGACCGCTTCCTTTTCTACCCATCTTCCAGCCACGTACATCGGTTTTCCGTAAACTTTCGTCTCCATCGTTGTCTCCCCCTCTTTAGTTGTCTGAGCGATGCAATAAAGCAATCGCTGTGTCAACTAATAGGTCGACACCAATTTCAAGACATCGCTCGTCAATATCAAATTGATTTGTATGCAAATCCCTTCTTATACCGTCTGGTAGCATACAACCAAGAAAGAACATTGCTCCCGGTACCACTTGCGTCATATAGCCAAAATCTTCTCCACCTAGACCGAACGGCTCCTCAACGATTTTGTAAGTTTGTTTGTGCGCCGCAACTACCTCTTTAATGACCTGCGTCACTGTTGAATCATTTGATAATGCAGGTTCTCCACGGACAACTGAGAATGTATAGGCACCACCTAACGGCTCGACAATTTTAAATGCCTTTTCCACTTCAGCAATCAATTGCTCTCTCACTTTGGGGCAATAGGCGCGAAGGGTACCTGTCACTGAAACGTCTGCCGGGATAACGTTACTCGCAGAACCTGCGTTGATTTCACCGATACTTGCAACAGCAGTATCTAATGGAGATAGTCTTCTCGTCGGCAAACTGTAAAACGCTTGCAACACGGAACCTAGCATCCACACTGGATCTGTTCCTACATGCGGATACCCCCCATGTCCACCAGTTCCTCGAATTGTCGCATGGAACACATCGACACTCGCCATACTGTAACCTGCATTCACTTGAATTACACCAACTTCATGCCATGGACAAACATGCAACGCAATGATGTTGTCTACATCATCTAGAGCACCCTCTTGCATCATACGTGGTGCACCTGACAGACCCTCATGATCTGTTGCTTCTTCTGCCGGCTGGAATAGAAGTTTGAGTGTCCCGGTGAATGCGTGAACCTTCGCTTTTTCCGCCAAAACTTTCGCTACACCAAGCAAGATTGCTGTATGGACGTCGTGCCCACATGCATGCATGACACCTTGGTTCTTCGATACGTAATCATGATTGCTCTTTTCTGTAATAGGAAGTGCATCCATATCCGCCCGAATTGCAACCGTCTTGCCTGGTCCGTTTGATAATGTCGCCACTACACCAGTTTTTCCAACACCGGTTTTAACGGTCATCCCTTCAAACCCACTTAATGTAGTTGCCACAAATCGGGCGGTTTCGATTTCTTGGAAACTAAGCTCTGGATTGCGATGGAAATGTCTCCGCCATTCAATCAACTGTCGTTGCAGTTCAATTCTGCATCGCCCAGCATGCTCTTCCACACGCATTCCTTCTACCTCCTCTCTTCTATATCGCAATGTCTATTTGATCTTTTATGATAAGCTCCCGCTGAAATTCAGTTAACACTTCACATCCAGTTTCGGTAACACGGATTGTTTCGCTTATTTCAACTCCATAATCGTCAAACCACAGCCCTGGGATCATATGAAATGTCATATTCGGTTGAAGAATAGTTTGATCGCCCTTTCGGATGCTCGCTGTATGTTCGCCCCAATCTGGAGGGTAACCGACCCCTACGGAATAACCCATTCGTGAATCTTTCTCAATCCCGTATTTTGAGATGACCTTTCGCCAAGCCATCTCCACGTCTTCACAAGTCGCACCTGGTTTAACCGCCTCAATTGTTGTGTTCAATCCTTCAACAAGAATTTTCGATGTTTCCGTCACTTCTTCTGATGGCCTTCCGAGAGATAGCGTCCGAGCCATCGGAGCATGGTAGCGTCGATGACAACCTGCCAGTTCAATAATGACGATTTCATTTTCTGTATAATACCGGTCTGTCCAAGTTAAGTGCGGAGTCGACGTGTTTTTACCCGCAGGCAATAACGGCACAATTGATGGATAATCGCCTCCGAATTCATCTGTACCACTTATGAGATGCTTAAAGATCGTAGCAGCTGCATCACATTCACGTACTCCTTCCTGTATGGAAGTAATTGCGGATTGCATGCCAATTGCTGCAATTTTTGCCGCTCGACGGATATAGTCAATTTCTTGATTGGATTTAATGAGTCTGACATGGTTCACGAGTAAACTTGCATCTTGGAAGCGTGCGTCCGGCAAACTCTTCTTCAGCTTTTCATACGCCAGAGCCGAGAAGTAATAAGAAGCCATTTCAAGTCCAATCCTGCATGGAGCCAATCCCAATTGTTGTAGGACGCCTGCAATGAATTCCATCGGATGTCTTTCCTGTGAGTGAATATGGTCCTCAGGATAGAAAAGAATATTGTCTTCATACAACCATGTCGTCACTTTAGCTGCATTCGCATCCATCTTCCGTCCTATCCAAATCGGCTGGACCCGATCCAAACTGACAATCAGCATTTGATCTACATAAAACGACCAACCATCATAGCCTGAAAGATAATTCATATTTGCTGGATCTGTAATGAGCAATACATCCAATCCTTTTTGCTGCATTCGTAACTTTGTCTGCGTCAATCGACCATGGTATTCCTCCACAGTAAATGGAATCATCATGTCATAATAACCTCCTTTTGTTATCGCCAACATCCAAGCAACTTTATTTGTTTAGCTAATCCACCTCATATCTCTATCATATAGACTGAATACTTTAAATTCACCCGCTATTTTGTATGAAGTTTTGATCGTTCCTTTCATACAACTTTTTTAGGCTTGCGTATACACGGTATTAGGATAAGGATTTAGTAGGTGGAAAGGCCTGAAATGGTCGTTAGAATTGTGAAAGTGAATAATAGAAGCTCGAAAGTGAACGATAGAATCGAAAAAGTGATTGATAGTAGTGAAAAAATGATTGATAGGAACCTGAAAGTGATTGATAGAACTTTGGAAGAAGTGAGGATGCTCCACTTTTGGCCCGCGACGAACGATTTGTACAAGTCACCAAAAACAAACTGCAAAACTGATGTGATGGAACGATAACAGTTGGCGTCACTGTGCAACAGCCCTCTTCATTAAATAAAAAAACCGTAAGAAGCCAAGTTTAGTAAACTTAGCCCTCACGGTACATTTTTTACATCGTAATGTAGTCCTTTGACGTCTATAATTTCTCATACACATTTATCTTCATTCCATCTGACAATCGCCAAATCATTTACAGTACGCTCTTGTTGGCGCAACCACTCCAAATTCCCAGCAAACTGCTCCGAACAGATAAAGTCGATTCGCTTTGCTCGATCTCCTTGCACACAACGGATCGTTCCTTCGTACGTAGGTTTGTTCAATTCATCCTTGTAGGCAGAGGCAAAGGGCAACAACTCAAAGTAATAATCTTTCGCCAACGAATCAAAGTAATTGTTCCGCGTAATGGAACGGATTTCTCCGTACGTCAATTCATCAACATCCCAACGGATATCAATTGGACCATCTTGCAATTCAATACGCACTTTCAAATAATGACCAAGTTGATCCTTAGAGACAAGTAAAATTTTGTAGTTTGGAAGATTGAACACTTTCACGTCCCCCTCTAGCTGATACGTCACTCGGTTTTATCCACCAAGCCGGTTGACCATAGTTTCACAGCGAACTCTAGTAAAAATAAGTCATCAGGGTTGACTAAAGATTTGCCTGTAAGTGACTCAATTTTGCGTAGGCGATATAACAGTGATTGCCTATGCAAATTAAGTTCACGTGCTGTTTTACTAACATTTCCGCTCGTCTTGCGATAGACTGAAAACGTTTGAATTAAGTCCATCCCTTTCCCTTCATCATATGCTAGCAATGGTGAAATGACCGACAGTAAAATTTGTTTCACTTCTTCATTTGCTATTAAATGGACAAAGAGACTACTTAACTGCGTATCATCAAAATGAGTTCGCTTGCCAATCCCTACTTGTCCCCTTCCCATATCTAAAGCCGCTTTTGCTTTTTGGTAGCTATTTTTAAAGTTTGCAGTCCCTTCTACTCGTTTGCCGATGCCCCATGAAAACTGAACACCAGGTAATAGATGAAGGAATCGTCTCTCTACCAAGTCTAAAAATTGATTGACCGTATCGGCCGTTGTGGCAACGGCTGTCTCTAGAAAAATGAGAATGATATCGTCTTTAAATGCATATAATACTCTTCTGTTTATACTATCAGCGGCATAGAATATCCCATCTTTAATATACGAATTCATATACTCCAAGTCGGTCTTTCGAGATACGGATTGAGTCGATTGTTGGAAGATTAAGCTACCTAAGTTTTCGGGAAGCCCAACGATGCACACGTATGGGAGTTCGAGATCATATTTAAACAAATCCGCGTGCGCTTGAATATGTTCGGTCGTCATATTTTTTCCGATGGCCAAACTTAACAGAAACTCATTTTGCATGCGCCCTTCCGCTTCCATAACCGCACTATTTCTTGAAAACCATAAAGAAGTAGCGACGACAGCCTGTTCAGCAATCGTCAATTCATGACGCTTCAACGGATTTTCATCTGTCGATAAGATGAAGAAATCCCCTTTGAACTGACCATTTGACTTAATGGCAAACTGATAGAGTTGTTGCCCGCTTCTTCCTACTTTACGCAACTCTGAATACCGTGGATGATGGGATTCTTGCACGTGTACGGCGTTTTGTTTCATCTCATTCCATAATGATTGGACAGCTGTCACGTTTGCTGAACCGGCTACCATTTCACCTTTGTCATTCACAATTAACACCTGTTTGTCGATTTCAGCTTCTATGAACGCTGCAATCACTTGTATCGTACGCCCTTCCAATATCATTTGAATCAATTGCTGCTGTATATCTTTCGGGCGCTCGTCTTGCTCAATTCGGTCATCCATTAAATGCCGCATAATCTCATGCACAATATCAGCAAATCGTATTTCCCACGGGATTTCAATGAGAATGAAATTGCGTTCCTCAGCAAACCTAGACACAATTGGCGGTATGTCAAAAACGTGTCTGCCCGTCGCGATTGCTAACGCTGATGCACCAGATTCATAGACATCTTCAACAAACCGTAACAGCTGCTCTTCATCCTGGTTACAACCAATACCTGTCGTCAAAACGAACTCATTTTCCCGCACAAAATTCTCAACCGGGTTTTCAATGACCGAAACCCATTCGACAACTCGATCCGTTAACGCACGCTGACCAGTTTTGACAGTAGCGCTCCGAAGTATCGGAAATGCTAAAATCTCTTTAACAGGCAAATTCATTGCTACGAAACACCTCCAACACTTGCCGTTCGTCATTCACACTATCGTATCACAATTCGCACAACTAGATTAAAAAGGTACATTCTTGTATTTTGGATGCATTTTACAATACGATTAACGATAGGAGGTGTAATTTTGTTTAATCATATGAAAATTCGGCTATTACTTGGCCTCAGTATTATCGGATTCATTGGGTTTGTTGTGATCGCTATCTTTTCCACTTTCTATGGTGCAGATGAAGGCTTCATAACAACTTGTTTATCCATCATCATGTACATTGTTGTGCCTTTCATTTTCTTTTATCATTACTATCGAAAAGAACCATTTTCTCTTAAACAAGTAGTATTTTTTAGCAGAAGTGCACAATGGGTTCTCCCAATATGTGCAATCGTTGTGGTAGCAATCAGCTTTTCTTTAAGCACTTTTTGGTTGACGCTCTTTACAATCGAACCGATTCTTCCCATTTTAGTCGATTTATTAATGGAAGAAGTGCCTTTTCCAACAAATCCTTTCTATCTCTTTTTTGAAATTCTTGTCATTTCCGTTCTTGCTCCGATTGTAGAGGAGTTCTTTTTTAGAGGGGTCATTTTACATCGCATCATGTTAAAAACATCGATGTGGGGTGGAATTCTCATTTCCAGTCTACTGTTCGGCATCTTGCATAGTGACATTATCGGCGCATTTTTCTTCGGCGTCATTGCATGCTTACTCTATTTACGGACAGGAAATTTACTGCTCCCAATCATGATGCACATCCTGAACAATACGATCGCGGTCATTCTAAGTTTTGTACCTACCGACTGGCTAGAGAGTGTTTTAATCTTGTCAAAAGAAGATATTACCGGCAAAGCATTCCCGATTAGTATAATGCTTGTAGTTAGTACACTTTTAACAATCTTCATAACTGTTAAGCTTGGAAAAGGCCTCGGTTCTATGAGAGAAGGCCATCTTACACATCAACCGGAACAGTAAGATTATACGAACAACAAATAGACGTGTGGAACCAATCATGCTACTTGGTACCACACGTCTTCCGTTCATGTATTCAACTAAACAGCTTTAACCCGACTGCACCGCCAATAATTAAACTAAGGAAAAAAATTCGTTTCCACCCTGCCGCCTCTTTGAAAAATACGATGCCCATCAGAACAGCTCCCGCAGCGCCCAAGCCCGTCCAAATCGCATACGCCGTCCCCATCGGAATATCCCGCATTGCTAAGGACAGGAATAGAAAACCTAAGGAAAAGCTGACAATAATGAGCAATAAGCGTTGCCAACTCTTTTTTTTGAGAAACAAGTTAATGCTGAATACGCCTAGTATTTCTCCCAAACTTGCTACAACTAAATAAAGCCATGCCACATCATTCGCCTCCTTCAGCCGTCTCTTTTTCACCGGTCGTCATTTTAATACCAATAACCCCGGTGATGATAATCGCGATAAAAAGCACCTTCATCATCGTAAACTCCGCATGAAACATTACGAAATCAATGATGACAATTGCAGCTGCACCTGATCCCGTAAAAACTGCATATACTGTACCGGCAGGCAATTTCTCACACGCTTTAATAATCGCATAAAAGCTGATGATAATTGCAACGACAGTTCCAATCCATTCGAGTGTAGAATCAGAATAGCGTAGTCCGATTACCCAAAAAATCTCCACAACAGCAGCGAGCAATACATATAGCCAAGCCATTGGATGGCCTCCTCTTCATTCTATTAAGTCCATCCATTATAGCAAACAGTCGCTATGGTTTTGATATTCCTGCTTGCAATCTCGTTAAAATCATGATAACTTTAGTTATGTAATTTTTAAAACAATTCCATATTTTTTATTCTTATCAAGAGAGACCGAGGGATTGGCCCGTTGACGTCTCAGCAACCAGCCCGATTTTGGTATGGTGCTAATTCCAAAAGGCGTATACGTCTTAAAGATAAGAAGATTGATTTCAACTTTGTTGAAGGCCTCTTCTTATTCCGGATGAGGTCTTTTTTTAATGAACGAGCTTGTGCTGGTACGCAATGTATTGCTAGCAGTCTAGTGTATTTCATTCAACTCGTAAAACAAAACTTAGACAAAAAAACAGAGGAGATGGGCATGTTGACTGAACAAAGTATACATACAAAACTTGTGCAATTAGGGAATGGAAGTGATAAGAAGACTGGCGCGATTAACCCTCCGATCTATTTATCGACTGCTTACAAACATGATGGTCTTGGACAGTCGACCGGTTATGACTACACCCGCACAAAGAATCCTACACGGACTATACTGGAGGAAGGAATTGCTGACCTGGAAAACGGGGATGCAGGTTTTGCATGCAGTTCAGGGATGGCTGCTATTCAACTCGTCCTCTCGTTATTCAAATCTGGAGATGCGATTATTGCTCCAGATGATCTATACGGAGGCACATACCGTCTATTTGACCAGTATGAAAAATTGTACGGAATCCAAACGACGTACACGGCATTTGCCTCAGTTGAAGAAACGGAGAAACTAGTAACCAGTCAAACAAAAGCGTTGTTCATTGAAACACCGACAAATCCACTGATGGTAGAAATTAACATTGAACATTATGCAAAACTCGCTCGAAAACACAACTTATTGCTAATTGTGGATAATACATTCTTAACGCCTTATTATCAAAAACCGATTGACCTGGGTGCCGATATCGTCATTCATAGCGCAACAAAATATATCGGTGGACATAATGATGTTCTTGCTGGTCTTGTTGTCGCTAAAGGAGAATCTCTTTGCCAACGGTTAGGGGAGAATCATAATGCTATCGGTGCAACGCTTTCTCCATTCGATTCTTGGCTCGTCGTCCGTGGTCTAAAAACGTTACATGTCCGGATGAAGCAACATGATGCGAATGCAAAAGCACTTGTAACGTATTTGCAAAACGAGCCATTGGTAACTGACGTCTTGTATGCAGGTAAAGGTGGCATGCTATCATTCCGTCTACGAGAAAGTAGTTGGGTAGGACCGTTTTTGGAAAACTTACGTCTAATTACGTTTGCTGAAAGTTTAGGAGGTGTAGAGAGTTTCATTACCTATCCGACAACCCAGACGCACGCTGATATTCCTGAGGAAGAGCGGGAGAAACGGGGCGTTGACAAGAGATTGTTGCGTTTTTCTGTTGGACTGGAAGAGGCAGAGGACTTGATTGCCGATTTTAAACAAGCACTGAAGACCGCTTCCCGATTAGTACCTATTTCGACTACCTAATGAGAGAGAGTGATTGAAATGACTGTACAAACGACAAATGAACTCCAAGCTGCACTTCAACTTCTTAAGAGCAAAGAATGGGTGGATCTAACCCACTCCTTCGGTCCTGACTCCCCTCATTTTTTCATGTTTGAGGATGCAAAATTTGAAACTCTCTTTACGCATGATGACGGCTTTTTCGCGCAAAAATTCTCATTTCCTGGGCAGTACGGGACTCATATCGATGCACCCATACACTTCGTACGCGATACTCGCTATTTAGATGAACTTGGATTGAAAGAACTCGTCTTGCCGCTAGTCGTCATCGATCAATCAAATAACGCTGAGGCGGATCATGATTTCACCTGCAGTGTTCAAGATATCCTTGATTTTGAAGCAACATATGGAAGAATTGAAGAAGGAACATTTGTAGCGTTACGTACGGATTGGAGTAAACGTTGGCCGGATCATGTAGCCTTTAACAACAAAGACGCTAATGGCAATAATCGCATCCCGGGTTGGGGACTCGATGCTCTGAAGTTCCTTTTTGAAGAACGGAACGTAAAAGCGATTGGACACGAAACATTTGATACGGATTCGGCAGCAGATTTCCGTGAAAAAGGTAGTCTTGAAGGTGAATATTATGTATTAGAACAAGACACGTACCAAATTGAATTATTGACGAACTTGGATAAAGTACCAGCGAAAGGTGCAGTCATTTTTAATATTGTTCCAAAACCAGAAAAAGCATCTGGATTCCCTGTCCGCTCTTTTGCGATTTTGCCTTAATACAGTTAGTCAATAGTATAAGCGGTCGGAACATAAGCCAACCTGTATAAATTAGGCTACTCCTTATAATTTAACAAAGCTCCGTCACTATTAATACCGCATGCATCAGAGATGTACCATTTCTGAGGTATGCGGTTTTATAATTTCCCCCTTTCCTATATCCCCTGCTATATAGGAGCCTGTCGCCGCTTAATTATTTTGCGGGCTTACTATTTTTGCTTGCAGCACTCCTTCTGTCGCGATTCAAAAAAATGTGGTTTTAAAAAAACTCCATGAACTACTCAATCTATTTCGCCACTCGTAAATTACCTCTCGCGAAACAAATTCCTAAAACTACAAAAATCGACAGCTTTTTACTACACCTTACAATATTTTACTAAATAAAACATTGACAATTCTGTTTCTTATCATTAGCATTGTATATAATTATCTGATTAATTTATTGATAGATTTGTAAATCTCTTGTTTCCTAGACTGAAGAGCATTACTAAAAGGAACGGAATGGAGTGTCTGTATGAGTAGTGAGCCGGTATTGGATGTCCAGAAGTTAAAAACGTATTTTTATTTAGATCAAGATTTGGTTGCAAAAGCCGTCGATGATGTCAGTTTTTCTGTATTTCCTGGAGAAACCGTTGCGATTGTTGGTGAGTCAGGCAGTGGGAAGAGTATTACTGCACTTTCCATTATGCAGCTCATTAACAAACCTGGTCGTATAGTAGACGGGAGTATTCACGTAAAAGATCGGAATCTCCTCACGTTGAAACAGAAGCAGATGACGTCAATTCGTGGAAATCATATCGGCATGATTTTTCAGGAACCGATGACTGCGTTGAATCCTGTTTTTACAATTGGCAATCAAATCACTGAGATGATCCGAAAGCACAAGAAAGTGTCTAAGCAAATCGCGCAACAAAAGGCGATTGAGTTGTTACGAATCGTCGGTATCCCCCGCCCCGAGGAAATCATCAAAGAATATCCACATCAACTGTCAGGTGGAATGCGACAGCGTGTCATGATTGCGATGGCCATTTCATGTGAACCGGAGCTAATTATCGCAGACGAACCGACGACCGCTTTAGATGTCACCATTCAAGCGCAAATACTAGATCTACTGTTTGAAATGCAAAAAAAGTACAATATGGCACTTCTCTTAATCACACATGATTTAGGCGTCGTATATGAGTATTCTGATCGGGTCATCGTCATGTATGGTGGACAAATTGTGGAACAAGCACCAACGAAGCAATTGTTGTCATTGACGAAACACCCATATACACAAGGGCTATTAAGTAGTTTGCCGAAGCTTGATGAAGATGTTGAACGATTAGGAACAATAAAAGGCACCGTTCCTGCAGCCTATAACTTTCCTGTCGGCTGTCGTTTTTCTACCCGATGTCCATTTGTAATGGATAAATGCAGGCAGACAAACCCAGAGTTGCTGGAATATGCGAAAGATCATTATGTCCGATGCCATCTGTACAAAGAAGAGGTGAACAGCAAATGACAATGGTGACAAAACAGCATTCGGTTGGAGATGGACAGCAATTACTTTCTGAAGACAATTTGGTGGAAGTACACAATGTGAAAAAATATTTTCCGATCAAGGGTGGTGTAATAAAGAAGACCATTGGTCAGTTGAAGGCAGTGGATGATGTATCCTTCACAATTCGTAAAGGTGAAACACTCGGGATCGTTGGCGAATCTGGTTCAGGTAAGTCTACGCTTGGTCGTGTTCTTATCAGGTTGCTGGATCCAACAGAGGGACAAATTATTTTTAATCAAACTGATATTACTACGTTAAGTCAACGACAAATACGACCGTTTCGGGAAGATATGCAAATGGTGTTTCAAGATCCTTTTGCGTCATTGAATTCCAAAATGAGTGTAGAACAACTCATTGAAGAACCTTTGATTGTACAAGGAAAGTTAGCCAAGTCTGCAAGGAAACAAAAAGTTGTTGAGGTCATCCAGAAGGTAGGATTGCGGAAAGATGATTTACAAAAGTATCCGCATGAATTTTCTGGTGGACAACGTCAACGAATCAGTATTGCTCGAGCGCTTGTGTTAAATCCGAAGTTTGTCATTTGTGACGAACCGGTATCCGCATTGGATGTATCCATTCAAGCCCAAGTACTGAACTTGATGAAAGATTTACAAGACGACTTAGGTCTCACGTATTTGTTTATTGCCCATGACTTGAGTGTAGTCAAGCATATTAGTGATCGGGTCGCTGTCATGTATTTAGGGCGTTTCACTGAAATTGCGCCCAAAAAGCAACTATACGAAAACGCATTGCATCCTTACACACAAGCTCTACTATCTTCCATTCCGGTTATCGACTTGCATGCAGATCCATCATCCGTACGGGAGAAAATAAAACTATCCGGGGATTTACCGAGTCCAGCAAACCCGCCTTCGGGCTGCACGTTCAGAACAAGATGCCCAAAAGCGCATGACCGATGTGCCATTGACAGGCCAGAACTAATGGAAGTGGAAAAGGACCATTTTGTCGCTTGTCATTTATATAGTGAGCAATAAATATACTGAAGCATCTGTGTCTTTGTGGAGAAGCAATATTTCATTAACATCTTGAAAATTTAGGGGGGTGATGGCCGCGACAAAGTTGCAAGGTTTCATTCGTTTTACAACTATTGAAAACAAAGGGGGATACTAATTTGTTGAAACATTTTAAACACCGATTTGCGCTACTCATTTTAGTGTTGATGGTAGGAATGATTCTTGCTGCATGTAACAAAGACGGTGATGCCAAACCAACTGATAATAATGAGCCCGATTCAACGGAAGTGGATGAGAATAAGGATGGAGATGAAGCAACGGATGACGGTCCTAAAAAAGGTGGAACAATTACCGGGGCTATGTACTCGGCACCTACGGGCATGTTCAATCCAATTTTCTATGAAGAAGCTTATGAAGCAAACATTCTAGATTTCACACACGAAGGATTAGTAACACAAAACGATAAACTTGAGTTCATTCCAAGTCTTGCAGAGAAATGGGAATTAAATGATGACCAAACAGAAGTTACGTTCTTCTTAAAAGAAGGCGTTAAATGGCACGATGGTGAGGCTTTCACAGCTGATGATGTCGTCTACACATACAAAGCGATGTCCGATCCTGAATACGAAAACGCAGGTGGAGTACGTGTCAATTATGTCGCTCCATTACTCGGCTACGAAGCCTACCAATCTGGGGAAACAGATACTTTTGAAGGTGTAGTTGCAGATGGAGACTATAAAGTAACATTTAAGTTTGCAGAGCCAAACGTATCTCCACTTTACTATGCAAGTTTCCCAATCATCCCTGAGCATATTTTCGGCTCAATGGCTGTAAAAGATATCCCTGAAGCTGCTGAGTCTAAAGAGCCTGGTAAAGTAATTGGTACTGGACCATTTAAATTCACGGATATGGTAGAGCGCGAACAATATATCCTTGATCGCAACGATGACTACTGGCAAGGTGCACCTCTTCTTGATAGCATTGTCTGGAAAGTTATTGCACAGTCCGTCATGATTGGATTGCTCGAGAAAGGTGAAATCGATTTCGTTGCAAGCCCAGGAGGAATCGCTCCAGCTGACCATGATATCGTTGCTGATTTCGGGAATATCAAAATCATTGAACAAGCCGATTTTGGTTACCAACTGATGGGCTTCAAGTTGAATCACAGAACGACTGCAGACGTTGACTCTGGAACAATTAATCCAGACAATTGGGTGCCGAACAAAAAATTGTCTGACCCGAAAGTGCGTCAAGCGATCGCTCATGCTGTCAACCGTCAAGGTCTTGTCGGAAGCGGGCATGGTGAAGGTTTACTACACGGACGCGGTCAACCGATCAATTCGCCAATCGCTCAACAAATGTGGGCGTACGATGAATCCGCAGCTACGTCTTATGATTACGATGTAGAAAAAGCAAAATCCATCTTGGATGAGCTAGGTTATGTAGATGCAAACGGAGACGGTTTCCGTGAGGATCCGGATGGCAACGAGTGGGTGTTAAATCTTGACTACCCAACAGGTAATGAATTGCGTGAGCGTTCTGCACCAATTATCCAATCTGATTTAGAGAAAGCTGGTATTAAAGTGAACTTGCGTCAACCAGCAGAAATGTCCGTATACGTTCCTGGCTTAACAAACGACAATACGGATTGGGATCTTTATCTAATTGGTTGGAGCTTGAGCAGTACCGATCCAGATCCATCAGGTCTATGGGCTACAAGAGCTGGCTATAACTTCTCTCGTTGGAACAGCCCTACATCAGAGGAACTTATGCAAAAAGCTGTTAAAGCACCTGAAGCTTTCGATCAAGATTTCAGAAAAGAAGTATATGCTGAATGGCAAAAACATTTCTCTGAAGAATTGCCTGCGTTACTCCTCTATGCACAAAACAGCCTATGGGCTTACAATGACCGCATTCAAGGAATTAAAGTTCTTCCACAATCCATGTATCAAGATTCTCATGAATGGTGGGTAAACGACGCGGAATAACATGAATGGAATTGGAGAGTATACGCAAATTGTATACTCTCTTCCTTCCTAGGGGGAAATCGAATGTATCAATATATCATTAGACGTTTCTTACAATTCATCCCGATGTTACTTGCATTGTCCATCATCGTTTTCGGCTTGGCAAAAGCTGCTCCTGGGGATCCTTTCTCTGGTAAGATTTTAGACCCTGAAGTCGGTATGGAAGTATATGAAAAACAACGTGCTGAGCTTGGTTTGGACAAACCTATACCCGTACAATATGCGATGTGGGCGGGTAAAATCTTGCAAGGTAGTTTTGGTGAGTCAATCGCGTATAAAGGACGTTCTGTGGAAAGCCTCATACAGGAACGCTTTTTAAATACCGTTTACTTAGGGCTTTTCGCACTGTTCATCACTCTACTCGTTGCAATTCCAATAGGGATTTACTCTGCACGCCATCCATACTCCTTGTTGGATTATGGATCGACGACGTTTGGATTTTTTGGTCTTGCTGTACCGAACTTCTTTTTCGGTCTCGTCGTCATTTATTTATTTTCGATTAAACTCGGATGGTTTCCTGCTCAAGGAACACTCTCTTCCAATAAGTTAACAGGATTTGCTGAATTCAAAGACCGCATCCATCATATGATTTTACCCGGATTGACACTTGGGTTAGCAAGTACAGCGAGCTATATGCGTTATATGCGTTCTGAAGTGATGGACGTTCTTGGTAGCGATTTTATCCGGACAGCAAAAGCGAAAGGGATGTCGCCTAATAACGTTTTGTATAAGCACACACTTCGCAATGCACTCATTCCGGTCATTACATTACTTGGTATGGAACTAGGTCCGTTGCTTGGTGGCGCCATTATAACGGAACAAGTTTTCAACTTCCCTGGCATTGGCACGCTTTTCATTGGCTCTGTCATTAACCGGGACTATCCTGTCGTCATGGCAATTACATTGTTGCTTGGTGTTGCCATATTAGTCGGGAATTTGTTAGCAGATATCTTTTATAGCATCGTAGATCCGAGGATTCGCTATGACTAAGGTGGTGAGAGAATATGCAATCAGTAAATGAACAGGATGTCTCGATTGGAAATACACGAAAACATCGAAGTCCATTCCAATTATCCTTACAACGATTTTTGAAAAATAAATTGGCGATTGCCGGGATGATTGTGTTAACCATTATTATTGGATCTGCTGTTTTCGCGCCGCTGTTAACCGACCATGATCCGAAAGAGCATAATTTGCTAAAGGTGGAGCAAAAGCCAAGTAAAGAACATATTCTCGGGACAGATAGCTCTGGGCGAGATAATTTCGCTAGATTATTGTACGGCGCACGGGTGTCACTGACAATCGGCATTAGCACAATGGTGTTCACCGTATTACTTGGCATGATTTTTGGTACATTAAGTGGTTACTATGGAGGCAAAATCGATAATATTATCATGCGGATTACCGATTTGTTTCTTGCACTACCGTTTCTTGTTTTGGCTTTGACAATCATAGCCCTTCTAAAGAAAGTGACGATTGGCCTGTTTGTTGTCATTATCGCCGTTACAAGTTGGCCGACGTTATCCAGAATCATTCGAGGAACATTCCTCTCGTTACGTGAACAGGAATTTGTTCTTGGAGCGAGGGCGATTGGTGCAAGTGATTTTAGGATTATCTTCCGTCACTTCTTACCAAACGCAATCGGCCCAATCATCGTAAACGCCACCTTGTTAATGGCAGCCATGATTATCGTCGAATCCGGTTTAAGCTTTATCGGAATGGGAATCCCTCAACCAACACCAACATGGGGGAATATGATCTCAGAAGCACAAGGCTTACGAATTTTACGTTATCATCCTGAAGCTTGGATTCCTCCAGGTCTAGCCATTCTTCTTACCGTTCTTAGCATTAACTTTATCGGGGATGGATTAAGGGATGCATTCGACCCGAAGAGCGATCGACGGTAAACGAATTCGTCTTCATGGTTGAAAGATCGAACAGAAAAAGCCGCATGGATTAAGTGATCTAACTTGATCCATGCGGTTTTTTGTGTTTTTTTGGAATGTGTCTAGTTATATAGGAGAAAGAATACTATTCGATGTCCACTTGATGTGTTCCAAGCCTCATGATTCTGTTTCTTTTATTCATCACTTCGAGAGTTCTATCAATCACTTTCACAATTCTAATGAACATTTCAGGACTTTAGAATCACAAAATATGTTCTGAATGCTCTTCAAACAAAACCGCACGTTGGATAAAAACGCAATTTACACGAATCTATCGTTCAACCATTGAGGTCGTCATTCATAAAATTTAGAACCGTTCCGATGAATACTTTTCCGATATACGCCATTGACCGCTCATCCACGTCAAACATTGGATGGTGGTGAGGATAGGTTGCGTGTAGCTCTGCGTTCCGTCCGCCAACTAAAAAATAACTTCCTTTTACAACCTTTTGGTAGTAAGCAAAATCTTCGCTCCCCATCATCGGTTCTCCATAGCTGACATGGTCTTCACCAAACAATTCCTTAGCTACTTGTGCGACACGCTTCGTTTCAGATGGATCGTTCCAAATGGAAGGGCAATCTTTTTCATAGTGAATGGAATACGTGGCACCAGCAGCTTCACAAGTTGTTTTCGTAATAAGTTTCATTGCCTCTTCAATCATTTCACGCACTCGCTCGTCATACGTCCGAACTGTCCCTTTTATTACCGCTCGATCAGGAATGACATTGTTTGCATGTCCACTTTGGAATGAACCGACTGTAACAGCTGCCGCCCTTTGAGGATTCACCCTTCGACTGACAATTTGCTGAAGGTTAACGACTAATTGACTGCCCGTTACTAATGGATCAATTGTTTCATGTGGCGAAGAGCCATGTCCTCCTTTACCAAAAATCTCAATTGTAAAATCATCTTGTGCTGATGAAGCATAGCCTTCCATTACTTCTACTTTACCAACCGGGATTGTGGACATGACATGCGCTCCGTAAATCACATCCACTCCGTCAAGACACCCATCTTCAATCATAAATTGAGCGCCACCAGGTGTCGTTTCTTCTGCGAATTGGTGTAGGAAAACAATTGTTCCTCGTAGTTGTTCTCTTACCTCCGACAACACTTTTGCAACTCCTAGTAACGCTGCTGTATGTAAATCGTGTCCGCACGCATGCATGACCCCAGGTACTGTTGATTTATAGCTGACGTTTTTTTCATCTTGAATCGGCAATGCGTCAAAGTCTGCCCTTAGCGCTACAGTCTTTCCCGGTTTTGCACCTTTTAGGATTCCGACGACGCCCCTTCCACCTACTTCTGTTCGAACTTCCATACCGAGGTTCCGTAAAAACTCTGCCACTTTTTTAGGTGTCTCCACTTCCTCATTTGACAACTCCGGATGCATGTGGAAATGTCTGCGGATTTGAACCAACTCATCATATAATTCATCGTATCTTGCGTTTAATAAATTGATCATCTGAATGCCTCCTTTTTCACATTGTCCCACACATCGTCTAATTTGGTACAGTTATTTTTCAAGATGGAAAAATCCGCTCCAATCGCGGTTTCACCCATTTCCATCCATAGCAAAAATGTATATAGCGCATTATAATAGGAGTACAGATTAAAAAGATACTACAACATAGGAGGGGATACGATGTCTGCAGAACAGTGCAAAGTGGAAGAAGCATTAGGCATCCTCGTTGGAAAGTGGAAACCGGTTATTCTTCTACATTTGTTTTCTGAAGGCACTTTACGTTTTAGTGAACTGAAGCGATTAATGCCTGGCATTACACAAAAAATGTTAACGAAGCAACTGAGGGAACTGGAAGAGGAAGATATCATTGAACGTGTCGTCTATCCACAAGTACCACCTAAAGTGGAATATTCCATTTCCGAATACGGAAAAAGCTTACAGTCCGTATTGTTGACAATGAATGAATGGGGTACTGCCCATGCACTTCGAAAAGAACAATTAGCGAAAAGCCAACAAAAGGCTACCTCTTAATCGATGAGGTAGCCTTTCCTTTTGTTTCATAGCATTATGCAGAAACAGTTGTTTTATTATAAAAAGCCAAGAAATTGTTAACGACAAGATCAAGGAAATCAATCGTCGGTTGGTCTGTCAATTCACCTTCTGCGTTCATTTTCTCGTGAACCGATCCAATATATACTTCATTATTCGGTAAAATATTTGGAGAAAGCATTGGATTAGAAAGAATTTCACGCAAATGGATTTGTGCGCGGACACTGCCTAATACCCCCATTGAAGAACCAATGATGAATGTCGGTTTGTCTTTAATCGCAAAATTACTGCGAGAAAGCCAATCTACTGCATTTTTTAATGCACCTGGAATAGAGAAGTTGTATTCAGGTACGGCAAATAATAATGCGTCTGCGTCTCTCACGTTCTCCATGAATTGCTTAACATTTGATGGAGGATTTTGTTCACGATCCACTGAAAACATTTCCACATCGTTAATGAAAACCGGAATGATATCCATTTCCCCCGCGTATTTCTTACGTAAGTATTCAACTAACTTCAAGTTGTATGATGTCGAGCTTGTGCTCCCGATAATTGCTTTAACTGTAATTGTCATGATGACACTCTCCTCTAATTTTAAGTGTACCTCTCCTTAGCATCTCCGCTTCCTCTAGAGGTATACTCTTATTATGGAGTATGTCGATTAGATTTTGAAGTACGCACTTTAAAGTGCCATAGTATACAAAAAGATACTATCACATGTAAGAAGAGTATTGTACAATTCCTTCTAGACGAAGTAACTGCTCTTTCATTGGTAAACCGCCACGAAACCCTGTTAAACTTCCGTTCTTCGCGAGAATTCGATGACAAGGTACGATGAAAAGGACAGGATTTGCTCCAATTGCTCTCCCGACAGCTCGAACAGCAGACGGTCGACCTAATCGCTGTGCAATGTCGGAGTACGAAACAATCTCTCCAAACGGTACATCTTGTACAACTTTCCAAACTTGCTGTTGAAATGAAGTTCCTTTTAAGTCAATCGGTAGGTCAAACGTTGTTCTTTGACCATCTAAATACTCCATCACTTCACTCGTATGACATGCAGCTTCATCCTCAACCCACTTCACGCCCTCAAAATGTCGTTTTGACCAATTGGCCAATTCATCAAACGTAGCCCCTTGAGAACCGATGTAACAAAGTCCTTGATCGGTGGCAGCCATATATAACGCCCATTGCTTATGTTGTAAAAGCGTCCAATACAATGTAGTTTGCCCCATCCAGTACACCTCTTTCTGTCTACTTCCTTGTCTTTCTATATTCTCATAAACGGTTCGCTAGCGGAAGTGATTGCTTAAGGAAATAGACTTCCGATTAGGGCGTTGGCTGGTTTGCTTTGGACATTGAATAGCGTAAAACAGAAAAAAGTGAATTGAGCATGCTCAATTTCACTTTTTCCAACATTGCCGCTAGTTGTGTTCTAGCTCTTTATTCAATTCATAAAACTAAAAAATAGTGTCCAGAAAGGAACTTTTCTTCGTTCCTTCTTTTTCTTTTCAACTGAACGTTTTTCTAAACGATATTGTTCGATTTCAGTTTTCATCTCTTCAATATGTCTATGAATGACTTCTCTATCTATTGTATGCATATTCAATTTCTCCTCAATTGTGAGAAATCAAAGAACGTGATTACAGCCTGAATACCACCTGTCGTGCATGTCTCTCAAACCTCATCATTGTTATCGATTCCCACTGGTTATTAGTTTTTGTGGTCCTGTTCTCTACTGCTTGCAAAATTGTAAAAATCATTTTTCGCTTCCTCCTTATCATTAATTTTTCGTACATTGTTAGGGAACTCCTTCACCTATCCGCCTTCTAGAGACTCCTTCGTCAAAATCTTCCTTTGTTGTTCAATCATAATTGAACGCTCCTTTCAAATCGTATTTATGTTACACGCAATTTGCGTGAGAACATCAAATATTCATTAAAATAAAGACACAAAAAAGCACACGCCTTTTGCATAAGCGTGTGCTCATATAAAAGAACGGCATACCATGCCATTCTATGCAGTCTTTATATTATAAAGAGGATGCTTTGCGGCACGGATTATCTATGATGTTTTGTTTGCTTGTAATGAAGTTCAACATGTTCCGTACCTCCTCTTCCTCAATTAGAATATCTATCTTCTAGAGGATACCATTACCATATCGTACATGTCAATGGTTTTTTCACTATTTTTCTAAATCAACTCAACATATAATGTTATTCAAATTGTATGTCATAGGCAAACACTTTTAGACTAGAGGATCTAGCGATGGATGAGTAAATGTACTTTACCATCAATCGTTGCTTGAGTTGCCACCACTCAAATTTGAGTTTAGCGAACAAAACGGCATTTTCATTGTTCTGTAACGAAAAAATGGCACGTCATTCTGTGTTTAGTGTATGATTATACTAATAACACTCGGTTCTGTACTTTATTACTTGCACTTCGAGAAAGTGAAGGAGGATCTCCATTGACGAACGAAGCTAAATTACAAAAAGAAGCCATGCATGTTTTGAAATTAACGAGTCGTACCTTTTACATTCCCATAAAATTATTGAATCCTACGTTACGGAAGTCCGTCGGATCAGCCTATCTTTGTATGCGAGCAATTGATGAAATTGAAGATCATGAGGAACTGCACCCTGACGCGAAACAACATTTGCTTGAATCGACGAGTAAACTGCTAGAGGGACCTTTTAACGAAGAAGCTTACCAAAAACTGTTACAACCCTACCGTTCCCTCTTGCCTGAAGTAACAGTACGACTCGGTGATTGGTTAACAGTCTGTCCAGCAGAAGTGCTTGAAAAAGTGAAAGAGTCTACACGAATTATGGCAGATGGCATGGCGCAGTGGGTCGGTAAAGGATTTGACATTAAAACAAAAGAGGACTTGGACGACTATACATATTATGTTGCAGGTCTAGTCGGTGTTATGCTTTCTGACATATGGGAAGCGTTTGACGGAACAAAAACGGATCGTGAGTTGGCAATTGGCTACGGGCGCGGTCTACAAGCCGTCAATATGTTGCGCAATCAGGAGGAAGATGCGGATCGAGGTGTGCGTTTTATCCCTGACGGATGGACGCGAGATGATATGTTTGCTTACGCAGAGACAAATTTGGCTAAAGCTGACGAATATATTAAGTCGATTAACACGAAGAATATTTTAGTGTTCTGTAAGATTCCGTTAGCGCTTGCAAAGAGCACGTTAACCGCATTACAGAGCGGTCGGGAAAAGATGAACCGGACAGAAGTTGAATCTACGGTTGCTGCAATTCTTGAAGATTGAGTATGGGATTAAACTGAATTGTATATGCTTGTTGAAATCGCGTGAAACGAGTTCGCTGTTGAACTTGTTTTTACGCGTTTTTCAGTTGATGAGGAAGTCTTGGAGGTTATTAGTTAGGTCGACAAAATAGAGGAAAGCTGAATTGAACACCATCAATCCAGCTTTCCTTATCTCTTTCTTATAATTGAATTAGCAATTCAATTCATTGCCAAACCAAGTGTTGAAAACTGCAAACTTCACTAAGACTGTATGCTTTACGAAGCAAGTACCTTTTTCCGGACCTGGCTCTTATAGCGTGCCCATAACACGAGCGGAATAAGTAATATTGATAGATACATACCGATTAATCCTAACATTGCGTAGCTGGAGTAGGCGACAACGATACCCGATAATACACTTCCCGCTGAACCGCCTAAAGCAACGTATACATCGACGGAGCCTTGTGTCTTGGCGCGTGTTTTTAGATTAGTTGAGTCGATGATGATGGCAGTTCCACTAATCAAACCAAAGTTCCATCCTAACCCAAGCAAAATGAGGGCAATGGCTAACCAAACAAACGAATCGCCTGGGGCATATGCTGCTGTAAGTCCTGCAATGGATAACGTAATCGCTGAAGCAACGGCCATGAATGTTCGGCCGACTTTATCGACAAGCATTCCAGTCCCTAGTGACGGCAAATACATTGCTGCAATGTGCATGCCAATGATCATACCAACTGCCGATAATCCACTTCCATGATCCTGCATATGGATAGGCGTCATTGTCATAATCGCTACCATAATCATATGTGATAGAACGAGAATGATAGCCCCTACAACAACGCCGAGTCGATTTACGTTGTTTTGCATTGCTTTGAGCCCTTCATTCGCGACACGTGCTGCCTGTTTCTCTTGCTCTGCGGCGATTGCTTTAGCAACTAAAAAAGGATCAGGTCGTAAATAAAGCAAGAATGTTAAGCCTGCTAACAAATAGGCTGTTGCAGCAAGCATGAACGGTCCCGCTAATGGAGGAATCCCAAAAATTTGTGCAAACTCACCAAGTGGCGTTACTAAGTTTGGACCAGCTACCGCACCAAGAGTAGTGGAAACCATGGCGATGCTGATTGCTGTCGCGCGTTGTTTCTCACTAGCCAAATCAGTACCTGCGTAACGTGCTTGTAGATTGGTCGCTGTACCTGCTCCATAGATAAATAATGAAAGAAATAATAACACAATGCTATTCATTGTCGTGGCAACAATGACACCGATTGCACCAACTCCTCCGGCAATAAACCCGAGTGACAATCCGTATCTTCTACCAAACCGTTGAGATATGCGGCCGACGAGTAATGCGGCTAGAGCAGAACCTAACGTGAACAATGCAGACGGAACACCCGCAAAACCTGCAGATCCGAGCATGTCTTTCGCAATGAGAGCCCCTACCGTAATCCCTGCTGCGAGTCCTGCGCCGCCAAATATTTGCGACATTACAACTACAAACAATGATTGCTTATACAGCTTGCGTTGTGCTTCTGCAGAGTTCACATAATAGGATAGGTCAACTGAACTTCTTTTTCTCAACGCCATTCCCCCCCTTTATGTTGAATATAGCACACTTACACACGAAAATGGTCGGCGCGCCAAGTTTGTACTTCCCTTTTTATCGTTGCAGGTGAAAGGTTTTCTGCAATTGTTCTTTCCGCCAATTCTACAAACTGATCATCTTGTGCAAAACGAAGAGCAATGAGTTGTTGCATCGTTATGCGCGAGTCAAGTCGCTTATTCGTCAACATGAAATACCTCAATTGCTCTTCTGTTCGTATGAGTCGGTCTTGTAAGCGAATTGCGTACATGCGAGCAAGCATGCCTGGAATGATCGCAAGAACGACAATCCCGAGCAACAGCAAATTTTCGATCATAAAGCGACTTTTCATCATGCTATAAATGAAGTATGTAAGCGTCCCAAGCAACAGCATCACACTTAGCGGTAACCAGACAAAATGTTGAAGAGGCTGGTATTTCGTATGTTTCGCATAAGATTGTTCCTTCATTTTCCTCACCTCCATATACCTATACGGGTATTATACTAGAGGATGGCTAGAATAGCGACAATAAAAAAATCCCTTCCTAAAACAATAGCTTTATTGTTTTAGGAAGGGGATCCATTATTAAAACATTTTCGTTGTCCACTGCTCACCGTTCCAAATGTCGGTGACGACTCCGTCATAGAAATCCGGTTCGTGTGAGATCAATAAAATACTACCTTTGTATTCTTTTAGTGCACGTTTTAATTCTGTTTTCGCATCAACGTCAAGGTGATTAGTCGGTTCGTCCAACACGAGCAAGTTTGTTTCGCGGTTCATTAACTTACATAACCGGACTTTCGCTCGTTCTCCACCACTTAATACCTTCACTTTACTCTCAATATGTTTCGTCGTCAGCCCGCATCGAGCCAACGCTGCACGTACTTCATATTGCGTGTAATGCGGAAATTCCTCCCACACTTCCTCTAGACATGTATGGTTATTGTCCGCATTGCTTTCCTGTTCAAAATACCCGATTTCCAAGTGCTCACCGAGCTCGACAGAACCCGCCAGTGATGGAATTTCGCCAAGTATACTTTTGAGTAGTGTCGTTTTTCCGATTCCATTCGCACCAGATAACGCAATCTTTTGTCCGCGTTCCATCGTGAGATCCAATTCTTTGGACAATGGTTCATCGTAGCCAATAACAAGCCCTTTCGTTTGGAATAAATATCTGCCTGGCGTCCGCGCTTGCTTAAAATCGAATTGTGGTTTCGGCTTTTCCGCATCGAGTTCAATAATCTCCATCTTATCAAGCTTCTTCTGACGGGACATCGCCATCCGACTCGTTGCAGCGTTTGCCTTGTTACGCGCAACAAAGTCTTTTAAATTGGCGATTTCCTTTTGTTGCTTTTTAAATGCCGCTTCCACTTGTTGCTTTTTCATCTCATGCACACGTAAAAATTCGTCATAATCACCCGGATAACGTGTAATTTGCTGATTTTCCATATGATAGATTAAGTTAATGACACTATTTAAAAACGGAATATCATGCGAGATCAGAATGAACGCATTATCATAGTTCAATAAATAATTACGAAGCCACTCGATATGCTCGACATCCAAGTAGTTTGTAGGCTCGTCCAGTAAAAGGATGTCCGGCTTTTCTAGTAACAATTTACCGAGCAACACTTTCGTACGTTGTCCACCGCTTAAATCGTTTACGTCACGATTTAGACCGAATTCATCTAGACCTAGCCCGTTCGCTACTTCATCCACTTTGGAATCGATAATATAAAAATCATTGTTTGTCAGCTCATCTTGCATTTGACCTGTTTCTTCAAGCAGTTTTTCCAATTCGTCCGCGTCTACTTCGGCCATTTTTGCAAAAAGGTTGTTCATTTCCGCTTCAACATCGTACAAGTACTGGAATGCTGTCCGTAATACATCACGGATACTCAATCCTTGCTTCAACATGACATGCTGGTCCAAATAGCCGACACGCACACGTTTTGCCCAAGTAACAGTCCCGGCATCTGGCTCTAGTTTCCGTGTAATGATATTCATGAACGTGGACTTCCCTTCCCCGTTCGCACCAATTAACCCAATGTGTTCGCCTTGTAACAACCGAAAAGACACATCGTCAAATATTGCACGATCACCAAAACCGTGACTTAAATTTTTCACTGTTAATAAACCCATAGTGGTACACCTTTACCTTCAGTACAGGTCAAACCTATACATGTTTTTTCTATATTATATAGTGTTAAGCCCAATCATCATAGAAAATACTTTTATTAATCCAATAGCACTTGCATTGTACCTAATACATGATCGAGAAAATCATCTAGTGCATTCATATGTTCTTCAGTAATTTTCGTTTTGAACGTCAATTCTATTTGATTTGCATAAGTCGTTGCCTCATCCTTATATGAAAAACTTAGCGTTTGATGTAGCAGGACATCCTCTTCCCAAATCGCTTGAATCGTCTCTTCAATCGCTCGGCACTGTCGATCCACCTGTTCAATCGTTTTTAAAAAGCGCACCTTGAGTACACAACCCGGATTTCCACCCGGTGTTTCCAAGATTTCAGTGGCCAATTCAGCTAATGAAGCCTCCAATACAACTTCTGCCATCAACTCCGACTCCTGCACGAGACTAAATTGAATTGCAAAATGTCTTGCCAACACGGCAAAATCCATCTGATCTTTTCGGTTAACAATCCTTATTTTCCGATCCAAATTATCCAAATCATACACTCGATTTTCAATCGCCACTTTCAAATTATCAAAAACCGTCGGATCATACACGTTACCACCTCCATAATTCTCTGCTGCCTTGCACCTACTGTATCGAAAATAACAGAAACAACATAAAAAAACGACTATCCAGTAGCCGTTTTTTACGTTTTATTTATACTCTTCATGCTTAACAGCCATTAGGTGCTCGTCAAATGCATCGATGATTTCCAAAAAATGATCCGCTTCTCGGTAAACATGATCAGCTAGGAGGGCTGGAATATTACTTTTAATCCTACAGGCTTCAATCAAATCTCTTGCTGTCTTTTTAAAGTCCCTTAAAGAAACGACCGAAACGCGATTTTGATCAAGGAATTGGTCTAGCAAAGGAACCGTTTCTGATTGCGGTCGCATATGATCAAGATCTTGTGCTTGAAATAGCAATTGATCAAAATCATGACTAAATTCTCTCGCTTGGTCAACAAGTTTTCTTTCTGATGGGTCCATTAAGTGCCCAATAAATTTCGAGTGATCTGCCATGATTTTTAGGAAAAAAACATTTTCTTTTATAATTGCCTCAGGTAAAGGTCTTAACTTTCCTTCATTTAGTTCCTTTAATCGCTTAGCAAAGTATGCAGCTTCACGACTCGTATGATCAACAAGTAAGGGTAAGTTGTTCGTTACAATTTCACATCGCAATTGTAAACCTAACACTTTTCGTTTGTATGCCCATATTGACGCCGCGGCCTGATACACTTGGCGATTAAGTTCTCTAATCACTGCTGGATCTGTTTTTTCATTATAATCAGCAATCTGCTCCTCAATTCGTTCAAAAACCGCAATGAAGTGTTTTGCCTCTTGAATAAGCTGTGTCTGATCAGCAGTAAATCCGAGACTCAAAAAGAAAGCATGCTCTTTCATTATTCTTGACCAAAAACGAATTTCCTCTAATGAACGCATCACGAAAGCTGAAATGGCTATCTCACTCCTCATTATTCATTCACCATTTCAGCATATGTCCGATTAACAGCCTATATGTATAAAGACACCTAAACAAATCTCTTATTTGGATGTTATCTTTAATATTTTATAGTGTAGTGTTTGATGCTAGCTTCAATCCTTACCATTCCTGCAGTATATCACTTGTTTGTTCGATCGGCTCACCTGTGCCCCGCGGAAAGCGTGCGTTGGAGCGTAAGCCAATGGGTTCGTAGAAGAAAACTTGTTATGAAATGGGCAACCTATAAATTAGTTAACCAAGCCGCCTGGTATAATTATTAGAAAAGTATGCTTAAAAAGTCGGGTTGCTAACTTTTTTTAACATTTTGGTACGCATCTTCACTTGAAAGTTCTGTGCGAATTTCCCCATACAAATCTCTTGAATTCTTGTAACAAACTATGTTTTCAATCGACTTATTGATACTTCTGAAAGGAGGCCAGACTTCTTGAATGAGAAATCAGTACATATCTCTGAACTGTTTAACCAGTTCCATAAAGATGTGTATCATTTTGCTTTGTATTTTACAAATAACCAACAAGATGCAGAAGATATTACGCAAGAAACATTTTTGAAGGTAATGAAGAATCTACATCAATTGAAGGATTCTCAAAAGGTGAAAACATGGATTCTATCCATAACACGATTTACAGCAGTTGATTGGATACGAAAGCAACACCTAAGAAGAGTGTTTACAAAAGCTTTATCGAATAAATCTTATGAAGCTGATATGAATAGCCGTAGTGTAATTGGCAAAGAAAACTGGGAAGACCTTCAACGAGCGCTTATAAAACTTAAACCTCATTTCCGTAGTGTCATCATTTTACGTGGATTGAACGAATTGAGTATAAAAGAAACGGCAGAAGTATTACAATGCAGTGAAGGAAAGGTGCGAGTGAGTTTCCACCGAGCACTTCTAGAATTGAAAAAGGATATACGTCTCAAAGAGGGGTGGGAGAGCTATGATCGATCCTAGTGAAAAAGACATGGAATTTCTAGAAAGTCTTCGCAATCGACCGGATAAGGATCCAAACAAAGAGTTCGTCGCTCAACTACAAAGGCGACTCATTCAACCGACGCGTAAAAAAAGGTTTGCTCTTGTCCCGATTACAATCACTTCCTTTACGCTGATAACTTTTCTTGCAGTGACTTTCCTTTTTTTCAATCAACCTTCAAGTGAGAATCCCCTTGTCTTCGATAACACTGAAACAATGGACAAAACAAAATCTAAAGAGAATCTTTCCGAAGACGAGATACCCATTGCTGACCAAGAAGAGGCAAGGATTCTATTGGAGATTCCGTATGGAGAAGCAAGGTCTGAAATTGGGATGCCAGAAAAAAGACCAGGGGGCAGCGATCGTACAACCGAGAGTTTCTTTGTTAAAGATAACGTGTTTTATGTATTAGACAACGCGGCACGTAAGATAGTGGTTACACAAGTGAATGGTTACCTCTATACCATCCAATTAAATGATACGGAAAAAACCGAATGGTATAGAGATATTTTTGTGGATGATGATAACAATGTTTATGTACTTGATTCAACAAATAGAAAAGTCATTATGTACAATAAAGATGGTGAGCTAAAAGAACAATATCCAATTTTAACGGATATGCTAAATCCCACTTCATTGTTCGTAAATGAGCAAAAAGAGATAATTGTACAGGATGCAAGACCGCTTATGGAGAATCTCATGACTAGAGAAACTATAAAATTCCCTCATTCATTTGAACAAGATGATATCATCGTCGATGTACTCCATAAAAACATGGAAACAGAAGAAATCTCTATACAAGAAGACGGTAGTGTGAAAAAAATAACTGTATCCTTCGATCACACTACTGGCGGCATCAAGATGCTCGATATTCGATCTAATCAACTTATCTTTGAAAAAACAGAAGTGGCCGATACACATAAAATCATGGCAGAATTTCATGTGTATGTTATTAATAAGGATGGGACAGTATTAGGTGCAGTGAGAGAGCCTCATGAGCAAGCGGCTTACTATTCATCTCATACACTGCGAATGGAAGATAAAAAGATTTATTATTTATCCGCAGGGGCTAATTCTGTAGTTATTTATGAATTAATTCCTGGGAAGCAATTCGAGAAAAAGTTGCAGGACCGAATTGATGCTTTTTTGAATGAATGACAAACGCCGCCATTAAACTGAATAAAGTTTAATGACGGCTTTTTTCATATATATCTCCTGCACCGAGTCCCCCGGCACACCAATCCCTTACTCTTCGTCGCTGCCTCGGTAGCGTTTATAAGGTAGGACGTTCCAAGTACGATAGTCAAAATCATGAGGACGTAACACTTTTGGAATGTCTTCAATGATTTTCGTCGCGACGTTCAATTCCTTTTCAGCTTCTTCCTTGTCTTGGTACATGAATTCGTCCGATGCAACTGTCGGCGCTTGCTGTACTTTCTCTTTCAAGTCCTGGACGACCATTTGTTGTTGGTTGTGTAGCGATTCACGTGCATCCATGACCCATTCAGGTTGCAAGTTGCGGTTTGTGTCCCCTACACTTGTATACTCGTTAAAAATGTCTTGATAAATCCGATTTGCATTCGCTCGTACATCGAGATTAACCGCTTCCAAATCACGATTCGTCAGTTCTTCGACCGTTAGCGGTTCTAGTCGTTTCGGACCACCGAGTCTTGTCCTTTCTAAATAGAACGGGAACATGCTTTTTATCGTTTTACCTACTGGCGAAATGGCAACTTCACTTTCATCCAGCCCCTTTGGTTGCACACCTTGCATTGCAATTCGTGCCGATTCAGGGCGGACAATCTCTTTCGGGGGCATAATTCCATGACGCAACATCTCACGAATACCTGTCCCCGAAATGTTAATGCGGTATTTTGCATCATGAGGACAGGACTGTTCAGTTGCCTGTGCATCACACCTTGTACAATAAAACACTTCATGGAACAATCGAATATCAATACCGAGTTCTTCCGGCTTGAACTGATCAAAAATGCTATGGCTCGCATATTTATCGTAATAATCCCCAATGCCCGCATGATCACGACCAATTAGCGCATGTGTACACCCATAGTTTTTCATGATCAATGCATGGAGCACCGTTTCCCGCGGTCCTGCAAAAATATACGTTACGCGCAATGGTGCAAGGATTGACCTTCCCTTTGGATAATATGTTTCCAAAACACTGCGGTAGGACAACATCCGAAATTCATGTCGCGTATACTCCCGCTTTGCCATTTCGACTAATGGCTGTAAGAGCAAACCATCAATTTCTTCCAAGGCATTTTTATGAATATATTCATGGCCACGATGCAATGGATTAGCCCCCGTAATGAATCCAGCAGCCGAACGGAACTTCTTTTCTTCGTAAAACTCATGCCACGTATCTTTCGGTTCTAGCCTCAATTTCTCAAAAGGTCCCCAATCGACACGTTGCAATAACCGAATCGGCCCCCCTAAAGCCGTGTTCCCCATTCTTCTATAAATCGCATCTACCCCAGGATGATTGCGATCTGTCGTTCCGAATAGATGTGATGCGCGGTATGCTTTATCGTATTCAAAAATATCGCTAATTGACAAAATCGCGACAGGTTCGTTGTTTTCATTTGCAAGTGTCACTTCATCCCCAACTGAAAGTGTTGCAATGATTTCACTGTTTCTAGATCCTGTTGGTGCAAAACTTAACGGCACTGGCCAAACTGTCCCGTTCGCCAAACGGCCTTTTTCCAACACGGACTTATAATCCTCTTCATTCATAAACCCTTCATTTGGTGACAATACCCCAGTCGCAATCATCTCAAGTGTAATGACCGCCTCCATGTCCACCATAATTGTTGGTAACTGCTTAGCCCGCACCATTTCTTCATCGCGTTCTGTACCCGTTACAACCTTGTCTACCAATTTCCCCCCATGCGGTTGTTGCGGATAATTCGCAAATCTGTTCTCCGTGACATTTAACATTCCCATTCCCCTTCCGTATAAAATAGCATGCTTCAAAAAGCACTTCTATTCTGAATCTTATCATAGATAACTAAGATAAAAAAGTATAATTTTCAGAAATAAAACATAAAAACACGTATCTTACTAGCTGTTATTTCTTTTCAACAAATAGAAAAAGCCCATTGCTACAATGGTACTTAAGAGAATTATAGTCGGACGCTTCGTCGATTTATACCGGACATCATCTGGCGTTATTTCAAAGACACCAATTGGATCAATCGAAATCGCTCCACCCCCTCCTTCTCCTCCAGATCCATCTCCGCCTCCTCCGACTGCATATTTCACTTTGGCAACCGGTAAGACTTTCTTTAAACCCATTTCAATGGGCTCGCCATAAGCAAGCGACACATCTCTATTTCTTGCAAACTTTGTAAAAATTGTTTTGATTGGTGTTTCAATATACGTTCTCTCGTCCGTTACCTCAGTCAATTGTTCCTGTTCAGCTCCCACAATAACTTCACCCCTTTAGTATTTTCATAATAATTCTAACAATATTTCAGCAGTAAATAAAGGTCTGCAGTATATGTAAAGTCAGTTCATAAGAAGTCTGCTTATCAAACCAATAAAAAACCACATACAACAAGGACCTTCCTTGTTTGCATGTGGTCATCACTAAAGCTATCCCCTAATCCAGGACTTTAATAAACATTAACAGTAGCCGTCACCTAAATAAGATGCGCCAACGATAATTAATAAAATGAATAATACTACGATTAACGTAAATCCGTTACCGTAGTGGCCACATTTGCCCCCCACATTTCCTGACATCACTTAACACCTCCATTGAACTTTATGATGCTATTCTATGTTCCATTCGCAGCTTCACACATGACAAATCCCTAGAGAAGAGCGTGAGTAGACAATCTCTTCATAGGTTGTAGCAAACTATAATGATTAGAAAGCCTTCCTGATCTACCCTCTTACTCCACAGTGGTGGACAGAACATGTTATAGTTGATAGAGTGCATACTGCCTGTTAATTCTTACAGTTTCGCATACTCACAACGTTCCGAGCTCTTGTTACTATGAAAAGGTAAGACTCGCACACGAATTGTTTAGAAATATTGGAGGTTCCTATATGAATGATTTCTCACGGAGAGATACCGTTAAACTCGGTTTGTTAATGTTTGCATTGTTTTTCGGTGCTGGTAATATGATTTTCCCTCCGTTAGTTGGTCAACAAGCTGGGACGAATACTTGGTTAACGATAGCGGGTTTTCTCATTACAGGTGTCGGACTTCCGTTTCTTGGGGTAGTAGCTGTAGCGAGGAGCGGCAACCAGTTGAGGGATTTAGCAGGAAAAGCCCATCCTGTGTTTGGTATCGTGTTTACGATACTTGTCTATTTAGCGATAGGTCCGTTTTTTGGTGTACCGCGTACGGCAACAGTTGCATTTGAAATTGGAGCATCCCCATTTGTGCCAACTTCTAGCAACGGACTAGCCTTGTTGCTTTTCACACTACTTTTTTTCGCTGTGACTGCTTGGCTCGCGTTAAAGCCTAACAAAATTATGGATCGATTTGGCAATGTGTTAACACCGATTCTATTGTTGATTGTCGCGACAATCGTTATTGTCGGATACGTTAACCCTTCCGGAGAGAATGGCCAACCACAGGAAGCTTACGCACAGCATCCATTTACGAGCGGTTTTATTGAAGGGTATTTGACATTAGATGCAATCGCAGCACTCGTATTTGGCATCATCGTCATTAACGCCATTAAAGCAAAAGGCATTACCGATCAGAAGATTCTTACGAAAGTTACAATCAAATCAGGGATGATTGCTGTCATCGGGCTTTGTCTCGTTTATGTCGGTCTTGCATACCTCGGAACGACTAGCCGCACAGTTGCGCCAAATGCCGAAAATGGCGGAATCATACTAACTGCACTGGCTTACAAGCTTATGGGAACATGGGGGCAACTATTGCTTGGCATTGCGGTTTTGTTAGCATGTCTTACAACGTCTGTCGGCCTCGTTTCTGCATGTGCCACCTTCTTTTCCAATACGTTTAAACGATTTTCCTATCAAGCAGTTGTGCTCGTCATCTGCATATTCAGTATTGGGATTGGAAATATTGGACTCACTCAACTAATAGCGATCACTTTGCCTATCCTTATTGGAATTTACCCTTTGGCAATTGTGTTAATAACGATTAGCTTTTTTCATCGTCTCTTTAAAGGTTATCGGGCAGTCTACCTATTTGCACTCGTCGCAGCAGGCGTTATTGGATTTTTTGATATGTTAAAGGCATTCGGCATTATAATTGGACCCATTACAAGTGTGCTAAATTACTTACCATTATATGAAGAAGGGATTGGTTGGTTAGTTCCCTCGTTCATCGCCGCCATTATTGGCTATTTTTACGCAAAAAGGTGCCAGGCACCCGAACAATTTTGAATTGTGTCGGTGCCTGGCACTGTCTTTTTATCCTTCAGGTAGTATGTTGCATACTGCAATGCGTTCTTCTTTGATCCACGATTGAAGGAATGTTGACCAGTCATTGACCGTTAATGATTGGATTGTCGGGATGATGTCGAAGTATTCGATGCCTCTATTGGCATGCCATACATATTCTTCTGCGTTCGCTTCGATCGAATTCATCTTCCGCAAAGTACGTCCAATTGTCCGTTTCTTCAATCGTTCAAACTGTTCCTCATCTGCTTCGTATGCTTGTAAGGAATTTAGCTGTGCTTTTACCTTGTTTGCAAATGCTTCAGGGTTGTCTGTATTGCTCGTAATCATTGTAAAGCCGAAGTCCTTATCAAGTGTATAAGAGTAGTTGTACGTACTATCAATCAGTTCCGCATCATACAATTCTTTGTAAAACTCTCCGCTCAAACCGAAGAAGTATTCGAGTGTCATTTCAGTTAATCGCGTTCGCTTGGACAAGACTTCTGGGGCGATTGCAGATTCATATTCTTTAATTCCGATGCTGCATTTCGGTGTTCCAATCGGCATGGTAATTGTCGTTTCTTTGCTTGCAACTTCCCCTGGCTCCTCCGTATGAATACGGACAATTGGTTCAGGTTGTGCGAATGTACGATTTTCTTGATCCGTTTTAATCACGTCCAACATCTTTTCCAAATCGAAGTTCCCTGTCACGCATAGTTTCATATTGGAGGGATGATAGAATGTGCGGAAAGACGTATACAAATCTTCTTTCGTCATACTATTAACCGATTCGATGGAACCAAGCACTTCATTTTTCACCGGGTGCTGACTAAACAATGATTTTAACATAAGGAAATACATCCGTTGTGCGGGCTCGTCGGCATACATCTGTGACTCTTGAACAATGATTCCTTTTTCACTTTCCACTGTTTCATCAGTAAAAAATGAATCTTGTACGAAATCGATTAAAAGCTTCACGTTGTCATACGCATGGTCTGTTGCTGAGAAATAATAAGCGGTCTCTGTTGCATTCGTATAAGCATTCGACTGCGCACCAAGCCTGCTAAATTCTGCAACGATGTCCCGTCCTTCCCCTTTGTCGAACAACTTGTGTTCAAGGAAATGCGCAACGCCGTCAGGAGCTTCAATCGGATCCTTTTCACCTAATGGCACAAAATGGAGATCTGCAGCGCCAAAATCAGTTGTAAATGTCGCAAACACATTGTTCATCGCTGGTTTTGGGATGAGGATCACTTCTAACCCATTGGCTAACGTCTCTTTGTAAACAGTTTCATCTATATTCTCAAATTGAATGGCCTTCATCAGTTTGCCTCCTTGTTCGTCAAGAAGAAGATCGTATCTTTCTCCAATTTACTTGCCGCTTGCATGACGGCAGCCTTATCGACTGCTGCTACTTCTTCAATGTAATCGATCGAAGACTTCGACGTACCTGTTAAGATCTGCTTGTACACGTCATCAATCAGACCGATTGCACTATCTTGAGAACCTTTCAAGTCATTGATCAGCAAGGACTTCGCCTCTTCCAATGCATTGTCGCTAAATTCGCCAGTTTGTAAGGCAATGATTTGCTCATCAACAATTTGCATCGTCTTTTCATAATTCTCTCCAGCAATTCCACTGTAGATGAATAATTTATCACTAAACGCATCCAAACTCGCACTTACATAATATGCTAAACTATGTTTTTCACGCACATTCATGAACAACAAAGAACCCATATAGCCGCCTAACAGCATCGAACCGACTAACATTGGCACACAATCAGCTTTGCTAAGGTTTGTATGCGTGCGGTAGCCGATATGTAGTTTTGCTTGTTGAATGTCTTCGTGTTCAATGACTTCCTTTACAGCGGATACACTTTTAAAGTCCTCAAATATCGTCATTTCATCGTGCAGTTCTACCGCATTTCTTTCCGATAAACCAACGAGTGATGTACGAATTGTCTCCTCCATTACAGTAGGATTGAAATCTCCTGTGATGAAAACGTCAACCCTTGCTGAATTTACCACCTGCTCGTATGCTTCATACAAATTCTGTCCATTGATCGCTTGTAAATCTTCAGCATAGCCTTGTCCATGGATTGCGTATACTTCACCTTTCGCCATCTCATCGATTAAACGGACATTAGCATAGGACATCTTATTATCTTTCATCGCTTCCAAA
This sequence comes from Sporosarcina saromensis, assembly GCF_033253735.1. Classification (NCBI taxonomy): domain Bacteria; kingdom Bacillati; phylum Bacillota; class Bacilli; order Caryophanales; family Caryophanaceae; genus Sporosarcina; species Sporosarcina saromensis. Next base: position 50,108 of record NZ_JAUBDI010000023.1, read on the forward strand.
TGACGACGGAGCGTTTCTTTTTCTTGTTTTACAACAGCTTCATCAAAAGCTCCATTATGTACATTCGGATGGAAGATCATTTCATTTAAAAATGCGAACACATCTGCCGCTAATGTATTTTCATTTGGAATGAATTTCTCATTCGCCATATCCATTTGGAAGTTTAAAATATGACTCGTTCCGGACTTCCATCCACCAATACCGATTGCCGCACCATACAAGTCATCAAGACGTTCTTGGATAGCCGCTTTTGTTGGGTAAGCCGAACATCCTCTTCTTAGCACAGTAGGCAGAAGTGCTAATCGAGTGATCGTCTCCCGATCTACTTTTGTTTGAAACTTCACTTCTACTGTATTTGTCTTAAACTTTTTACTCGGCATAATATGAACATGCATGCCATTTATCAATAACGTGTTCTTACCGTTTGCTTCCATGTTGCATTCCTCCCTCTTGAACTTTCCGCACGTCTTCATCGTGGCGCGTTTCGTGCATACCCCTCCATCGCGTGCTCATTCCAACATTCTGAATCTACTCACAGTGTACTGTCTCGCTATTTTCAATACAACATTTTCAGCACACCTAGACCCCGTTTCTACTCATTTTGTACAAATCCTTGTTCATTCAGGAGACAAAAAATAAGCAACATCGGCCAATGCATATAGCCAATGTTGCTGAAAAGGATTATGATTTATTTTTTAGAATGTGTCGACCACCATACACAATCCGGTCGATAGCTCCATTCTCATTTCCAATAAACTGCAATACATCCCCGTTGTCTTGATTGTCCACATAGTGATTGTCTCCAATCGACCAAAGCTGCTTGAATTGACCGTTCGAAACAATCCCAAACAAACCATCCTGGAGCTCTACGGTAACATGCATTCCTTCACTTGACGTATAGACACCAAGCAACTGTTCAACAGCAGTACTGTCTACCTCCATGATTTCATAGGTTCCAGCAGAAGCGTCATATGGTCGTCCTTCCACAACATTCATTGCCGCCATGAGTACGTCCCCTGCTGAGACATCCGCTACATTCGTCAAAATGACACCCGCAAGTTTCTTTTCAGGGATGGCACACATAAAGGATGAAACCCCTTTTAGCCCGCCTCCGTGGCTGATTAGCTTGGAGCCAAAGTAGTCCGGAATGATGCGCAAGCCATAACCATAACATTTCCCTGGTTCATACTCAATATGAGGCGTCATCATCTGCTCGACACTTTCTTTGGATAAAATCCTCGTCCCCTCAATGACCCCTTCATTCCAATAAAGTTCCAAATAACGGACGATATCATTCACAGTTGACTTCAAATAGCCGACTGCACGCATGGATGGGGCATCCCACCAAAGCGGTGCTTCATACACTTGCGTTCCATCTTTCGCTTTCATATATAACGTCGTAACATTTTCAAACTGTTCCAAGACATCCATTTCAAAGAAGCTTCTCGTCAACCTTGCGGGTTTTAAGACATTCGCTTCCATAAACGACTCGTAAGGCTCCCCGCTCACTCGACTAATAATGACACCAAGCAAACCATAGGAGTCATTGGAGTAACTGTAATACTCGCCCGGTGCCCCTAACCAAGCCACGTCCTCGTTCGCCATAAATGCGAGCATCTCATCATACGTTTCAATATGCGGACCAGGGTTGTTCAATAAATCCAATCCATAATCTTTCGCAGAAGGATCTTGTTCAATACTATTTTTCCGTGCATAGACATGCGTCGCTAACGGCGGATACCCAGCCGTATGGGTCATCAAATGATGAATCGTAATGTTCTCGACATGCGCATTTGTCCGTAACTCCGGCAAATACTGTACGATTGGATCACTGACGGACAACTTTCCTGCCTCTTGTAGTTTCATAATCCCCACACATGTAAAGGACTTTGTCATCGATGCAATGCCAAACACCGTATCCCCGTCAATGGGCAGCTGTTGTGCCACTTGTCGATAACCAAAAACCTTCTCATACACCCTATTTCCATTTTCAGAGATGCCGACCATTGCGCCTGGAATCATCTGTTGTTCCATAAAATCAGCTGCATATTGCTCAAAAGCTTTCACTGCTATTGTCTCACTCATGTACCCATCCCCTTTGCAAGTCGAAAATTTTCCTTTCCGCCAACCCAACGCCCAGTTCTCTAGCTATATTCGTCAAAAACGAGGCTTTTCCCTTCCGACACTGCAATTTTTGTCGAAGAGGTAGCTACTTAGAGAAAGCAAGACGAGGGTTTAGAATATTCTCTCCCTTATAACTTTTAGCGCCTTTGAGACCGTCCCCCCTACCTATCAATCTTTATGATAGCTTTTAACGTTTCCTGAAGACTCAACTTTGGAACTATAAGAGATCCCCCCTAATGCGAGGTGTTTGCCACCAAGATAGGTGTCGCTTATGACTGATTCAATCCTTTATCACCGCTCACTTCAAAGTTATCACCTGTTGTCGGAGATTTATCACCGCTTAAGTGGAAGTTATCACCGCTTATCGGTAGTTTATCACCGCTTGACAAGGATTTATCACCACTCAACCATTTATTGGTAGTAAATTACAAGAATTTCTCAATTTATCAACAATCCCCGCTATCGTCCATTCCTTCTTCACTGCCACCACCTCCTTTTGTTGTTCAACTGATTTTTTTACCGTGTAAGATTTACCCGTCGTCCATTTATTGTTACTATTAATACAAGGATCCGTACATACTTATTTGTAGAAATTAAATCGATTTCTAACAATGATAACAATATTCCATAGAGGAGAACATACGATGAATTCATTTACAAAAGTTTTTCAAGGCACAGCATTTACAAGTGCTTCCCCTAAAGAAGTGGCCGTTTTACAAGACTGCCTCTTCTGCATTGATGAAGCGGGCATGATTGCGAAAATCGTTCATCCAGAAGACGACGCTTATAACGAAATCCTACAGGAATACAAAAACACAGACGCTTTCCACCGTTTCGAGAAAGGCACATACATTCTTCCCGGCTTCGTCGACTTGCATGTACATGCCCCGCAATGGATTCAAGCAGGAACTGCACTCGATATCCCTTTAAATGATTGGCTAAACACGTACACTTTCCCAACCGAAGCGAAATTTGCTGATCCAACGTTCGCAAAGACGGTCTATAGTGATGTCGTCGATACACTACTAGCAAACGGCACAACAACAGCTTTATACTTTGCGACTATCCATAAAGAAGCGAGTATCATCTTGGCCGAATTATGTGCCGAGAAAGGGCAACGTGGATTAGTCGGGAAAGTCGTCATGGATGACCCTGAACAAACTCCTGAATTTTACAGAGATGTAGACACGTCGACTGCACTTGCGGAAACAGAGGAATTTATTGTTGCCGTAAAAGAATTAGCGAAGAAGACAAAACAAGGCGTCTATCCTGTTGTCACGCCTCGCTTTATCCCTAGTTGTACAGATGAAGCGTTACAAGGACTCGGTGAATTGGCTGCTAAATATGATACACATATTCAATCACATTGTAGTGAAAGCGATTGGGCGCATGGTTATGTACAAGAACGGTTCAGTAAAAACGATGCTCAAGCGCTACATGACTTCGGTTTATTGCAAGAGAAATCGGTCATGGCTCATTCGAATTTCTTGAATGATGAAGATGCACAATTATTTGCGGAAACAGGCAGCGCAATTGCTCACTGTCCCGTTTCAAACGCTTATTTTGCCAATAGCGTCATACCGATTGCCCGTTTCATGGCGATGGGCGTGGAAATCGGCTTAGGTTCGGACATTTCCGGGGGCTTCTCTCCTAGCTTGTACGACAATACGAGACAAGCCGTCATCTCTTCAAGAATGTTGGAAGACGGCGTAGACACAAGTCTTCCAGCAGATCAGCGCGGTGTACCAAATTCCCGGATTACGATAAATGAAGCATTCTATCTTGTAACAGCAGGAGGTGGAGAAAGTTTAAGTCTTCCAATTGGTCGAATTGAAGAAGGATATGCATGGGATGCACAAATGATTGATACGACAATTGCCACTGCACACTTACCGATTTACGGAGATGAAGGTAGTTTAATGGATACGTTTGAGAAAATCATTTATTTGACACGTCCAGAAAACATCCGTCAAGTATGGGTACAAGGTGAAAAAGTGCATAATCGCTCTTAACAACGGATATAGCATTTAGACTTGCCTTTCAAGCGTACGAATAATGCAAAGGGGGATTTAACAGATGACTCAAGACATGAATGAATTATTCATCGAACATCGAAAGGTCCACGTTCTTTATTCTTATCGAACTATGTCAAGTTATTTGAAACAAGTGCTAAGCTTTATTGAAGAGGGAATTGTTCAAGAAGAATATGTATTACTTGTAGAAAACGAACGTCTTTCACTAAGCATCATGAACGAATTACGCAAACGATTTTCTGCAGAACAATTGGAGTTTGTCCATCTCATTAACAGCTTGCATTTTTACCGTTCGAGCGGGAGCTACCATCCCCCAGCCATTGCAGAATACTTTACGAAGACGGTCGAACCTTACGTCACGAACGGTGTAAAGTTTCGCTCATGGGCTCATGTTGAGTGGGCAACTATGACGGAGCCACACTATCTTATCAAGGATTTCGAGAAGATTGTGGATGGAGCGGTAAACGACTACGCTTTTCCGTTGATTTGTGCATATGCTTCAGATAAAATGCCCGATCACCTTCTGCAAATTCTACTTGAAACGCATCCATATGTATTAGTGGAAAATGAACTTGTGCAATCTGTACAATATCAATAAACAAAAACGGGCCTTATGGTAGAGGCCCGTTTTCCGTTTCATTTAATTGCAAAATTGTACTTTGTAGCAAATAATCTACTTCATATTTCAAAGCGAGCTCTCGAATAAGCATCAGCAGTTCTCTCGCTTCCACTTCACCTGTACTGAATGCATTTGCCTTTAATACATATGTTTGTCTTTCTTGAGCAGACGCGTACTTTTTAAAATAGCCCCACATGTGCTGATAGGCATTCAACACTGAACCGATAGAAGGGCGTAGCGTAAAAGCTTCATCTATGAGTGTTTTCACTCGCTCGACATCTACCCCACTTTTAAGGACAGAACGAATCTCATTGTAATGCTTTTGGCTGTAAAACATCACTTTGTATTTTTCTCGACTCCATAACTTATCGATTTCCTTACGATTGTTCACGTGATCCTCCTTAGACACATGACATCCTCATCTTCCCAACTCGATTCAAATCATGCAGAATAAAACACAAGTCGATTACTAAATGGATCAATGACCGTCAGTTCCTTTTTTTCTGGAGTCCCCCATGGTACAACTTCTAAGCTTGGATTTGCAAAAACGTATTTCTTTTTCGCTAAACTGGCATGGTAGCTACTCACATCATCTACCCTGATTCTAATTGCAGCACCTGGAGACGCGTCCCCATGATGCTCTGACAAATGGAGGATAACGTCTTGTCCTAGAGACACTTGCAAATA
>NZ_JAUBDI010000024.1:0-54274 GCF_033253735.1 Sporosarcina saromensis
AAAATTGTTCCCTTGGTCGAAAAAGCTGCCGGAGCAATGTTACCTATCTAAAAATTAAAGGATTCATTACTAAAATAAAGGATCTGCACCCGGAAAAACAGGTGCAGATCCTTTTACGCTTACCATATTCCCGTCAAACTCCGCATATCCCTCTAGAACGCCGCATAACTTCTCCATTCGCCGCATATACAAGCAAAACGCCGCATTCCCCTAAAACTCGACGTTACTTTAAGTAATAACCTCACCAATAATCAGCCCATTTTTAGATTGTCAAAACCCATTCAGCGCGACAATAACAGTCCCACATATACAACTCCCCGCGATAACAACAGCATAACTTCTTCAAACTCCGCATATTCCAGTCAAACGCGGCATATCCCTCCAGAACGCGGCAAAACTTACGCATTCGCAGCATATTCCAATCAAATCACCGCATTTCCCTACAAACAAAAAATGCCTGAAGAGTCGTCATACAAGACAACTCTTCAGGCTACCCATTCTCATTACGAATGTTTCACCGTATAGCACACAATGACAGAACCGGACTTCGCTTCACCAATCAAATGAAGTGGCGTTGCATCCCCTTCAACATCCTTCTTGAAACGAACAGCACGTTGTAAAAATTGCTCCTGCTCCGTTGTTTTATTAATGTCATGCAACTGCAGATCCAAGCGTCCCATGTTCGTCGAAATTTCGCCATTGAGCGTTACATCCGATGGAATGTATAACTCGACAGATCCACTCACCGTCCGTGCTTCCACCTTTTGTGCGGCTTGATCGGTTGTTGTTACGACGACATGACCGTTCAACGACTTCGCTTCTACATCTTTTAATTTCCCTAAGATGTATACGCGTCCATTAATCGTTTCCGCTTCGAGCAAGCGGCCTGTACTTTCATTCACACGGATCGACCCATTGGCTGTTTCCAATTCCGCTTCATCAAATTCGATACGCTCAATGTCCACTTTTCCGTTTGCTGTTTTTGTATATAAACGGTCGACGGACAAATCTTTCAAATTAAAGCTTCCATTCAATAATCGTGCAGAAATTTTGTCGAGCTTCTTCTTCGGCACAAACAAATCAATGTTCACTTGGTACAACTTCAAATCGCTCAAGAGGCGAAGTTTCCCTTCATCTTGTACAAAAATTAATTTATCCAGGAACTCCTTTTTGACCTCTTCTTCGGATCGGTTGTTAAACGCCTTGACCGTAAATTCTGCCCGGATTTCTGTTGCATCCGTCGGTTGGACAATGACACTCCCGTGATCCACATCGATGAGAATTTCAGACAAATCCGTTCCCTGCTTCACAATAGAATGATGGAAAGTGGAACTTCCACCAAACGGCGAATCGAAGTCGAAACCTTTCATGCGATCAACAGTCGTTTGCATGAATTGCATGAAACGGTCGCCTACTGTTACAAAATCTTTGCGGATATCTTCAATGAATTCATCCATAGAAGGATTTTTGTCTTTTCCTCTTTTTGTCGTGTGCGCAGCATCCTCATCGTGAACCGATTCCGAATGCGCAGTTTGCTGCACATCTACATGACCGCTCTCTGCCGTCGACTTGTTCTCTAACTTCTCCAATAACGTCAAGGCCTCATCCATTGAAATGGTCCCGTTTTCTAGCATGGTCAATATACGTTTGCGTTCGTTTTGCATCATTTCCGCCTCCTAAATTGGTATGCCTAGGTTTTTCTTTGCAAGAGCCTTCCGTCAAAGCAAGTGTTCGAGACTCTCACGTTTCATAGCTATATATACGAAAGAGTGTGGAGAAGGTTTCATCTTTCTATACTTGTGCTTGCTCGATTTTGTCTTTCATCCGTTGCGCATCGCGCTCTAAGATTGGCTTCAAATAGTGGCCTGTATACGATTTTTTCGAGCGTGCCACTTGTTCCGGTGTCCCTGTGGCAATAATTTGTCCACCTTTATGTCCGCCTTCTGGCCCTAGATCGATAATGTGGTCCACGGTTTTAATGACATCTAGATTATGCTCAATGACAAGAACCGTATTCCCAGAATCAACAAGTCGTTGCAACACTTTCAGCAACTTTTCTATGTCATGAACATGCAAACCTGTTGTCGGTTCATCCAAAATGTAAAACGATTTGCCGTTTGACCGTCTATGCAATTCGGATGCGAGTTTCACCCGTTGCGCCTCGCCACCTGATAACGTCGTTGCCGGTTGTCCAAGTTGGACGTACCCTAATCCGACATCGACAATCGTTTGCAGTTTGCGACTGATTTTCGGGATATTTTCAAAGAAGACGAGTGCATCTTCAACCGTCATCGACAGAACATCTGCAATATTTTTCCCTTTATACGTCACTTCAAGCGTTTCACGGTTGTATCGTTTCCCGTGGCACACTTCACACGGCACGTAGACATCCGGCAAGAAGTGCATCTCGATTTTAATAATGCCATCGCCGTGACAAGCTTCACAACGTCCGCCCTTCACATTGAAGCTGAAGCGGCCTTTCTTATACCCACGTACTTTCGCTTCGTTCGTCATCGCAAACACATCACGTACATCGTCAAACACACCGGTATACGTCGCCGGGTTGGATCGAGGCGTCCGCCCAATTGGAGACTGGTCGATTTCAATAACTTTCTCCAATTCTTCAAGTCCCGCCACAGATTTGAATTGGCCCGGTTTCTGCTTGGAACGGTTTAACTTTTGGGCAAGCACTTTGTATAGCACTTCATTCACCAACGTACTTTTTCCTGAACCTGAAACGCCCGTCACCGCAATGAATTGACCTAACGGGAAGTCCACGTTCACATTTTTCAAGTTGTTCTCGGACGCCCCTTTAATGGAAACGACCCTTCCATCGGACTTCCGTCTTTCTTGCGGAAGCGGGATGAATTTCTTGCCACTTAAATACTGACCTGTCAATGAGTTCGGGTCATTCATCACTTCAGTCGGCGGACCTGCAGCAACAATCTGTCCACCAGCAGCACCAGCCCCCGGACCAATGTCAATTAAGAAATCAGCCGCCATCATCGTATCTTCGTCATGTTCGACAACGATGAGCGTGTTGCCGATATCCCGCATACTTTGCAACGTACCGATGAGACGATCATTGTCCCGCTGATGAAGACCGATCGACGGTTCATCCAAAATGTATAGAACACCCGTCAAACGAGATCCAATTTGCGTCGCAAGCCGAATCCGCTGTGCTTCACCGCCTGACAACGTACCCGCTGCTCTTGATAACGTCAAATAATCAAGCCCTACATTGATAAGGAAGCCGAGCCGCTCCTCGATTTCACGTAAAATGAGTCTCGCAATCTGCATATCCTTCTCAGAAAGGACGAGGTTTTTGAAAAACGCATCTGCATCTGTAATTGAGAGTGCCGTCACCTCACCGATATGGCTACCATTCACTTTGACGGCTAGCGACTCTTCCTTTAATCGATAACCGTTACACGTCGGACAAGGGCGTTGTGCCATATACTTCTCCATCTGCTCGCGGATATAATCCGAAGACGTCTCCTTGAAACGGCGTTCAACATTCGCTAACACACCTTCAAAGTAAATGTTGTTCACACGTGTATTGCCGAATTCATTCGTATATTGGAATTTAATCATTTCGTCTTTCGAACCATGCAAAATGATGTGTAAATCTTCATCCGCCAACTCGCTCACAGGCACATCCATCGGAATATTGAAATGCTTACAAACTGTCTTCAATAACTCAGGATAATATTGTGAACTCGTTGGAATCCAAGGAACGATTGCACCGTCCGCCAGTGTCAATGAGCGATCGGGAATGACAAGGTCCGGGTCCACTTCCAACTTCGTTCCGAGCCCATCACACTCAGGGCATGCTCCGAACGGACTGTTGAAGGAAAACATCCTCGGCTCAAGCTCTCCAATCGAAAATCCGCATAACGGACAAGCATGATGCTCGCTAAACAGCAATTCCTCTACATCGATGACATCAACAATCACCGTGCCTTCTGCCAAACGGAGTGCCGCTTCAAGCGAGTCGCTCAACCTCGACTCAATGCCTTCCTTTACGACAATCCGGTCAATGACGACTTCGATCGTATGCTTTTTGTTTTTATTCAACTCAATATTGTCATCGAGGTCTATCACTTCCCCGTTCACACGGACGCGGACATAGCCCTCTTTTTTAATGTCTTCCAACAGTTTGACGTGCGTACCTTTTCTGCCCGAAATAACAGGTGCAAGAATTTGCAGACGGGATCGTTCTGGTAATTCCATAATCCGATCGACCATTTGCTCAACCGTCTGCGATGTAATTTCCGTCCCATGCACCGGACAAATCGGTTTTCCGATACGTGCAAACAACAAGCGGAGGTAATCGGATATTTCCGTCACAGTACCGACTGTCGACCGAGGATTCCGGCTCGTCGTCTTTTGATCAATCGAAATAGCAGGTGACAAGCCTTCAATGACATCCACATCCGGCTTGTCCATTTGCCCTAAAAATTGCCGTGCATACGCCGACAATGATTCTACATACCTTCTTTGCCCTTCCGCGTAAATCGTGTCAAAAGCAAGTGATGATTTCCCCGATCCCGACAGCCCTGTCATGACGACAAGCTGGTCGCGCGGGATTTTCACATTAACATCTTTCAAATTATGCGCTCGGGCCCCTTGAATAATAATCTCCGAATTCTTCATCGCGTTTTCACCTTTCAGCCTTCAATTCTAGTATCGTATCCCGTAATTGTGCTGCACGTTCGAAGTCTAGCGCTTTCGCTGCCTCTTTCATTTCTTTCTCCAATGTGACAAGTAGTTTCGCCTTGTCATCCTTCGACAACGGCTTTCCTTTCGTCACTTTATCCATAAAGGATGGTTCTCCTGCTTCCGCAACTTGAGTTGCTCGGATCACATCCCGTACTTTCTTCTTAATCGTCGTCGGCGTAATGCCATGTTTTTCATTGTACGCCATTTGGATTTCACGTCTTCTCGCCGTCTCATCAATCGCTTTTTTCATTGAATCGGTATAACGGTCTGCATACATGATGACTTGCCCTTCTGAGTTCCGGGCAGCCCGGCCTATCGTCTGGATCAAAGACCGTTCCGAGCGCAAAAACCCTTCTTTATCTGCGTCAAGAATCGCGACAAGGGATACTTCAGGAATATCTAGCCCTTCCCGCAGTAAGTTAATGCCGATCAACACGTCATACGTTCCTAACCGCAGTTCCCGTATTATCTCAATCCGTTCCAACGTCTTCACTTCTGAGTGCAAGTATTGCACTTTAATGCCAATATCTTTTAAGTAGTCCGTCAAATCTTCAGACATTTTCTTCGTTAACGTAGTAATCAATACCCGTTCATCCCGTTTTGTACGCTCATTAATTTCATCGATTAAATCATCAATTTGCCCTTCGATCGGACGCACTTCAATGAGCGGATCAAGCAATCCGGTGGGTCGGATAATCTGCTCGACCATTTCCGGCGTATGCTCAATTTCATACGGACCAGGTGTAGCGGATACGTAGATCGCTTCGTGGATGTACCGCTCGAACTCTTGAAACATAAGTGGCCGGTTATCCAACGCAGATGGAAGCCGGAAGCCGTGATCGACCAACACTTGTTTACGAGCTTGGTCACCATTGTACATCCCTCGAATTTGCGGCAATGTGACGTGACTTTCATCGATGACAATGAGGAAATCATCAGGAAAATAATCGAGCAATGTAAAGGGTGTCGCACCAGGTGGTTGCAACGTTAAATGCCTAGAATAGTTTTCAATCCCAGAACAAAAGCCCATTTCGCGCATCATTTCCAAGTCATAGCGTGTTCGTTGTTCCAACCGTTGTGCCTCGAGCAGCTTATCTTCTTTTCGCAACACTTTCAGTTGCTCTTCCAATTCAATTTCAATGTTGGCAATCGCCTTCGTCAGCTTTTCTTCACCGGTGACAAAGTGGGAATTCGGGAAAATCGCTACGTGTTCCCGTTCACCTAGAATCTCCCCTGTTAATGCATCTACTTCTCGAATTCGGTCAATTTCGTCCCCGAAAAACTCGATTCGGATGCAATGTTCGTCTTGTGAAGCGGGGAAGATTTCGACGACATCGCCTCTTACGCGAAACGTTCCGCGTGTGAAGTTAATGTCATTTCTTGAATATTGGTTATCGACAAACCGCCTTAATAATTCGTTCCGTCCAATTTCCATGCCTGCACGAAGGGAGACGACATGCTTCCCGTATTCTTCCGGCGAACCTAGACCGTAAATGCACGAGACGGAAGCAACGATCAGCACGTCATTCCGTTCGAACAAAGAAGAGGTAGCGGAGTGACGCAATTTATCAATTTCGTCGTTAATCGTTGCGTCTTTTTCGATATACGTATCGGTATGCGGAACGTACGCTTCCGGTTGATAGTAATCATAGAAACTTACAAAATACTCTACTGCATTATTTGGAAAAAATTCTTTGAACTCACTATATAATTGCCCTGCGAGTGTTTTGTTATGCGCGATAACAAGTGTTGGTTTGTTTACTTCTTTTATCACATTAGACACAGTAAACGTTTTACCCGTTCCTGTTGCCCCTAATAACGTCTGATGCTTTTTCCCTTCATTAATACCGTCGACCAATTTAGCAATGGCGGCCGGTTGATCGCCTAGCGGTTCATATGGCGCATGCAAGTCGAATGTTTGGTCCATGTCTTTCCCTCCCCAAGATCAATGTTGATTACATCTAGTTTACCATAGAGTTTCACGAGTCGAAAGAAATAAGGGAACATGTGTTTTAAAATAAATCGTAAAAAAACAGGCTGCTCCGATAGTTTCCTACCAGGCAGCCCGCTTTTTATTTATTAATCGTCTTCCACTTTCAACAGTTCATCCGTAAGCCTTTTAAAAGACTTTTCGTCATTTTCATCGAGTGCGAGATCAATCAGCTCCAAGAGACGGCTTTTCGTCTGTTCGCGATGAATGTGACTTAGAAACAAATCCATATAGATATCATTTAGCAATCTTTCAGCTTGTAGCGAAGAACTGTTTTTTCCCACGGCTTTTAAGAAATCGGCATATGAATAATTGTTTTCCATCTCCCTCACCCCTGATGCCTTTTTTCTATTATACATAATTTTGCTATTCAGTTGCAAGGATTTTGAGAATATTCTATTTAATTTTTAGTTTGCTAGTCATTGTTCTGTGTTCTGCTTTGTCGATGACCGGATTGTCAATTCAGAAATGAGGACGACGATGACCGTTACAATAATTGCGGTTGTGGATAAACCACTTGCAAAGACGGCTGCTAGGAAAACCACGACAGCTTGGATGAGTTGCACAACGCTCACTGTTTTCCGAATCGCAGGCGTCCGTTCATCTGTTGCTGCGGGAAATAACTGATCCATCCGGAATTCATCTCCAGCACGCAATGCATGAACCAATTGAATCGACGTCGCGAAAGCTAATGCTCCACTAAAAATGTACATGACAATTGGGAAAGGAATGAGGACGACACCCGCAACAGACAATGCGGTGAGTCTTACCCATAACCAGAATGTATCGTCCGTCCGGATTAACGTTCTTCTTAGCAAATAGCGTTGCGAAGATGTCCGTTCAAACGTTGCTGGCCGCATGAGAAAGCCGAGCCATGCCCGTCGACTGATCGAGCCTTTTAAATGGGGCACATCCGTGAAATAATTGGCGAATCGATAAAAACGCATCATTCGATTTTGTTCAAGCGTAATGAAGTGATCGTACGGAAAAGGTTTTACAGCACTTCTTTTCTTCCAAAGTACATAATAGAAAGCCATGAGCAAACCGACGAGTGGAATAAAAATTGGAAACCCTGCAATTGTTACATACAATAACAATGCCGCTAACACAAAACGGATGAACCGATCTTTCCACACACCTTCACCCGCGCTCGCATGGCGATAATGATATTCCGTCTCAACATATAGCCATTTCACAAGGAGTATTACAACTGCCGTCAAGTAAAATTGAGGCTTACCCGCAACTCCCGTTGCCGCCAATAACGGTACGACAATAATGAATAAAATCAGTGGAATTGGCAGTTGTGTAATAAACGTGAAACGCAAAGACTTATTCAAGTACAACATTAGCTTCTTTTCCATCGGTAAGAAAAATACACGATCTGCAGGCTTCAACAACGTGACAGGCGAACCCATCGATAAGGCAAAACCGATGAGCAACGCGGATAAAATAGCTGCCGGGAACGTTTCAGGCACTTCTTTTAACCATTCGCTGTACGCATAGCCACCTGCTCCGATTGTAAAAAGCAGCACAATTGCGAGATGACCTGTAAACACAAATTGCATGTAGCGCTGAAGTTCAGACATGTAATGAACAAACCGATTGCTCCATATGTCACGAATGCTGTTCATAATCTTGTTCCTCAGTCATTGAAATATACAACTCGTCCAATGTTGCTTTCGGACGATTGAATGCCTTTCTCAAATCGTCCATCGTTCCTTGCGCGCGCACCCGTCCGTTGTGTAAAACAATAATGCGATCGCAATACTGTTCTGCTGTCGGAAGAACGTGTGTCGACATGAGCACGGATGCCCCGTTCGCTTTTCGTTCCGTAATTTGCTGAAGTAATGAACGGATACCAATCGGATCCAATCCGACAAACGGTTCATCGATAATATACAGCGACGGTTCCACTAAAAAAGCGCACATAATCATCACTTTTTGGCGCATCCCTTTTGAGAAATGGGACGGGAACCAGTTCAACCGCTTTTCCATCATGAACTCTTTTAACAACATTGCTGATCGTGCTTCAAATACTTCTTGATCGAGCCCATACGCCATCGCAGTCAGTTCAAGGTGTTCTCGCAACGTCAGCTCCTCATACAAAATAGGCGTTTCAGGTATATAGGAGAATGCTTTCCGATAGTCTTCAGGGTTGTCACTAAACGTGACCCCGTTCACTTTTATATCTCCATCATGAGGATTCATGAGTCCGATAATATGTTTGATCGTTGTACTTTTTCCGGCTCCATTCAAACCGATCAACCCGACCAGTTCGCCTTCACCGATTTCAAATGATAGTTCGTGTAAAACAGGTTTACGTGTATAGCCACCTGTTACGTCTTGTACTTCGAGAATTGCCATATCCATCCTCCATTCTTGTACTCATTTTACCAAACATCCAATCGAAATGCTTTGTCCAACTTTCACTTGTTAATTGAAAGTATGCTACACTTGTTTCAATCATGAATCCATCTCCGTTTTCACGCTCATCATGAAACGGAAAACCGAATGAGAAAGGACGAAACGTCAATGACATCCTGTATTTTTTGTAAAATTGTTGAAGGGGAAATCCCGAGTGAGAAAATTTATGAAGACGACCATGTCGTCGCCTTCATGGACGTTACCCCTGTGACAAAGGGACATGTTTTATTAATTCCAAAAACACACCGTGAAAATCTCTATGAGTTCAGTGAGACGGAAGCTGCAAATCTATTTGCGGTTGCTCCGAAAATCGCGAACACATTAAAAGAAACGTTCACACCAGCTGGCATGAACATTTTACAAAACAATGGCGCGCCTGCAGGCCAAGCCGTCTTCCATTTCCATATGCATTTCATTCCACGTTATGATGAAACGGACGGCTTTTCTTCCAACTGGAATCCACAAGTGGAAGAGTTGACGAAAGAACGGATTCACGAGTTTGCGAATGAAATCCGAAAGACCATCGGCAATAAATAACAGTTGCCAATTCAGACTATTATGTGTATACTTTCAATAAGTTTTCGCTAACGATCACGAGGATACGTTAGGAGAACAATATTGAGCCCAGTTGAGGAGAGATGAGAAATGAATACGAAAAATCTTACGCTAATGGCGCTATTAGTCGCTGTTGGTGCCGCTTTGTACTTGGTGATCCCAGGTTACGGAGATGGCATGAAGCCAGATTTCATGCTGACAATGATGTTTATTGGCATCTTTTTATTCCCAGATGCACGCAGCGTCTTTTTACTTGGTGCGACGACGGGTGTCCTATCGGGCATCTTCACGACATTTCCAGGTGGACTCGTCCCCAATATTATAGACAAGCTCATTACGGCATTTGTCGTCTATGCGGTCATTCTTTTGTTGAAAAAAGCAGCGAATCACTTAGTTGTTTCCACTGCGATCGCATGTGTGGGGACATTATTGTCCGGAACGATTTTCTTGTCCGTTGCCATTTTTGTACTCGGTGCGAAAGTGCCATTCACATTATTGTTCGTCACAGTTGTTTTACCGACAATAGCAATGAATGGGATCGTGTTCTTTATTATCTACCCAATCATTCATAAGTTTTTACAACGGACATCGTTTAAAACAGCCGTTTCCAATTGATAGCCCAAAGCTTCCTCTTCGTGAGCGAAGCTTTTTTTATTTGCCCAGAACGGGTTGCCATGTTTTAATTAAACTATGAAAAGGAATACTATTCAAAATGAAAGGAGTGTCCTTCATGAAAGCATCGACATTTATGTACGGACTACTTGCAGGATCCGTTACGGCGGCAGTCACCGTTCTTTTTTCAACTCCACAATCGGGTCGTGAAATCCGATCATCCGTTAAAAGCGCTTCTACTGATATGAAACTTAAATTGAATGACGTAAAAGGGAAAATTTCCGAGTTGAAAGATTCCGTCACGCACATGACGAAAGAAGCGAAAGAACTAGTTCCTGATGCCGTGCAAGACGTGAAAGGCTCGATTGAACAATGGCAACGCTCAACTGAAAAGAACAAGCAACGCCTTGAAAAGGAAATCTCCGCTATTCAACAATCACTTGCTGAACTCGAACAATCCATTGCAGCGCAACAAAAGTGAGAGACTTCCGTCGACAGAGGATTTGTACGTCCTCTGTCTTTTTTGTTGCTCGATTAGCCGGTTTCGCAGTACCATGCAAGTGTGGCAGAAAGCGGAATTGGGCACGGATCAACTTTGAAGCATAACAGACTGCTTTCGCACAAAACACGCGGAATCCCCCACTCAACTTCGAAAATTATTTCCTCTTGCAAACTAACGGAAATTTCATTGATTTGACAACATATAAAACTCCCTTCCTATTCCCCCTATACAATGTTTTTGCAATTCAAACTTTTTTATTTGATATTTTCCTGCTATAATGACAGAAAGACCAATTATTTAATTGTTGGAGGTATACAATGACTGAGCAAAAGTTCTCTCAAAAGGAAGCAATGATTTATAGTCAACGTGTTGCCCAAATGTCAAAAGCGCTTTGGAAAGCAGTCGAAAAAGATTGGCAGCAGTGGATAAAACCTTATGACCTGAATATTAATGAACACCATATTTTATGGATTGCGTATCATTTACAAGGTGCCTCCATTTCGGATGTAGCCAAATTCGGCGTCATGCACGTGTCGACCGCTTTTAATTTCTCGAAAAAACTGGAAGAGCGTGGCTACTTGAAGTTTTACAAGAGAGATGACGATCGGCGCAATACATATGTCTCTGTGACGGAAGAAGGCGAGCAACTGTTACAAGGCATGAATGAAAACTACTACAACTCCAATCACGGCATTCTGGAAGGCTCGTTGCCGATTAAAAGCATTTACGGGAAGTTCCCGGAGTTTTTGGAAGTCATGTCGGTGCTGCGGAATATTTATGGGGAAGATTTCATGGAAATTTTTGAGCGTGGCTTCAAAAGAATCGATCATGCTTTTGAAGAAGAAGACGGTGAATTGGTGTCCGTCAACCTCTCAAAACCGCAAAGACAGCCTGTCCCTGTTCCTGCATCGAAAGAAAAATAATGTCTTTTTCTCTTTTGGTCTGCTATGATACATGTATGTGTTAAAGAGGAGGAATGGACATGATCCTTATTGTTACGGTGATGTTTTCATTATTTTATTTATTTCAGATAAACAAAATGACATATGCGTTATGCCAATCTCGGGAAATTCCTGAAGAAAAGCAACCTAAAATCTATCGTACAGTCAATATCCTCATTACGATCCTGATATTGTCTTTCTACCTTGAAGTTCTATTGAACGTGTAAATAAGAGAAGGTCCAACACCCAAGACGAGGGCGTTGGACCTTTGTTATTAATACAAGTATGCTGCACCGACGATGATCAAAAGAATGAACAATACAACAATCAACGCGAAGCCGGAATTACCATGGCTGTATCCACTCATTTAGAGCACCTCCTCTCTCTTTGTATCGTATGCGATGGTGAAAAGATGATTTAGGCGATTCACGAGATGGAACCTTTTTGTTTTCTATACGTTTTTATGGTATAGTATCAACTGTTGTACACAAAAGTTAGGGGAGAATAATCATGAAAAAAACAGTCCTTGCAATGACAATGGCAGCTTCGGTATTAGCCCTTGCTGCATGTAGTAACGATCAAAAAACTTCAGACGATGAAGTGATTGCAACAACGAAGTCTGGTGAAATTACGAAACAAGATTTATATGAAGAAATGAAAGACGCGATTGGCCCTCAAGTCATTGAAAATATGCTTCTTCAACAAGCGTTGGAAAATGAATACAAAATTACAGATAAAGAAGTAGAAGAAGAAATTAAGAAACAAAAAGAAGTGTACGGCGACAACTTTGATATGTATCTAGAACAAAACGGTATTACGGAAGCATTCTTCGAAAAGAACGTTAAGTCTCAAATGCTTCAAAAGAAAATGGTTGAATCATTAGAAGTGTCCGAAGAAGATGTTGCTAAAGGATTAGAGCGTGCGAAGACGGAATTGCATGCACGTCATATCGTTGTTCCTGATGAAGAGACTGCAAAAGAAGTCATTCAGAAGATTAAAGACGGTGGGGATTTCGAAGCGCTAGCGAAAGAATATTCCACTGAACCCGTTGCACAAGAAACAGGCGGTGACTTAGGTTGGTTCGGTCCTGGTAAAATGCTTCAAGAATTTGAAGATGCAGCGTATGCGTTGAAAAAAGGTGAACTGAGTGAGCCGGTAAAAACGAGCTACGGTTACCATGTCATCGAGTTGCTTGATACGCGTAAAGCTGAATCTGAAAAGACTGAAGAAGAGTTGAAAGCGGAAATCGAAAACAGCCTAAAAGGTGTTCTTTTTGAAGCGAAATTGCAAGAATTGATTAAAGCAGCGGATGTCGACATTAAAGTCGATGAATACAAAACTGTTTTGGACAAGTACATGCCAGCTAAAGAAGACGACGCTGACAAAAAAGACGAAAAGTAAGCAACTTTTCATTTAAAAAACTGCGTGAACGCGAGGACATTGGCTCCTTCGTTCACGCAGTTTTTCTTGTTTCATCAAACCAACCTATTCAATATTGGGCTTGTAAAACGAACGGTTGTCGAGTGGGAAAATTCTTTCTGTGAATTCTCCGTTACCGGTTTTCGCCATTGCACGGTTCAGCATGTTCATTTTCGCGTCAATGTTGTCGATGTAATGCAGGATTTCCGCTTCCATCAACATCGGCCGTTTCGGACTGCCCCATTCCTCTTTTCCGTGGTGGGACAAGACGAGATGTTGCAGCAACATCACTTCTTCGCCTTGGATTTCCAGCTCATCCGCAGCCTTTGCGATTTCATTCACCATAATGGTAATGTGTCCGAGCAGGTTTCCTTCGATCGTATACTGTGTGCCGACCGGTCCTGACAATTCGATCACCTTCCCGACATCATGCAAAATAATGCCGGCATAGAGCAGGTCCTTATTTAAGGAAGGATATAATTCTGCAATCGCTTTTCCGAGTTTCAGCATCGACACGACATGGTCGAGCAAGCCCGATACGTAGTCGTGATGGTTTCGTGTGGCAGCCGGATAGACAAGAAATGCCTGTTGGTGCTTTTTCAATAAATGACGCGTAATTCGTTGGATATGCGGGTTTTTCATCTCAAAGAAATATTGCATAAGCTCTTCGTACAACACTTCTTTGCTCTTTTCCGCTGAAGGGACCAAATCCGAAATGGAGACCGTTTCGTCTTCCCTTACAGGTCGGATGCTCTTAATACGCAGTTGGTTTTTTCCACGATACTCATGGATTTCCCCTCCGACTTTCACGATAGTGGCCGCAGCGTATTGTTGTTCGTGTTCTTCGTTTGTATCCCACAGTTTCGCTTCGATGTCACCGCTTTTGTCTTGCAAAATCAATGTCATGAAAGGACTTCCTTGTTGCGTGATCCCTTTCGTTGATTGTTTAATAAGCAAAAACAGATCTACCGACTCTCCGACTTGGTGTTCCAATACTTTCTTCATATAGAAACCGCCCCCTTATCGTTTCCGACTGTGGAAACATTTATGATCGTTGCATTTGTCCACTCTTCTATTATCTTATCATGGCACGTCATGTAGATGAACTGATGTTTACTACTTATTTCGTCAATCAGCTGCAACATCCGTTTTAAACGCTCACCGTCAAAATGCACGAATGGATCATCGAGTAAAACTGGAAATGGTGCCTGTGCCTTCATTTCCATCGCTAACGCGAGACGTAACGAAATGTACGCTTGTTCTTTTGTCGCTTGACTCAGTTCGATGATTGGATACCGAACCGCATTGTTCGCAACGGCTCTGAACAGCCCTTCTTCCGTTATTTCCAATGCTACATAGGCACCTGCTGTCAGTGTACTGAAAAGCTGTTGTGCCCGTTCTAAAACATGTGGCAACTTCCGGTCTTTCAACTCCGTCATCATGCTTCTAATTGCTTGCACAATCGCTTGCCTGGTCGCCCAGCGCATTGCTAATTGCTCGAGTTCAGTCTTCTTCATTTCAATCTGTTGTTGTTTCACTTGGTAGGCATCGTCCGTCAATAACTGATCCGTTTCAGCTTGCAAATTCGCTTTCTCTTGTACAAGGTGATCTAGTCGGGCTGTGAGTATATTTAGCTCCTTTTCGTTGCGTACCAACTCATCCTGCACGATTTCCTCTGACACATCTACTTCCAGGACTGGTTGTAGATCCAATTGCGCATCGATATCGGCCAATTGACGTGAGAGTTGTAACCGTTGCGCATGCGCTTCGTATGCTTCGTAATAGTCTGCTTCCGTCTCTACTGATGCTTCCTCGAACAGCGCTTCCTGCTGTTGACGTAATGATGCAATAAGTCCATCCATTTCGTTCTGCTGCTGTTCAATCGTAGCGAGACGCGCCTCTACATGCGCCCGCTCCTTCAGCTCGCTTTGCAAAGCAACATACTTTGTGCGCAATTTTTCATATAAAACATCTTCAAGACAATCTGCACCGACGAATGCACGTATAGCCGATGCTCGCAAATCGACGTGTTCACTCAGCGTTTGCTGTCGTCGTTTACTGTCGTTGAGCTCCCGGTGAATCTCCTGTAACGAACGTGCCATACTGAAAAACTGATGCACAATACTCGCATTTGGAATGCTCGTCATCCCATAGTTCAAGAAAAATTGTTGTAAAGCGCGTTCCTTTCTCTCTTTCTCCTGAGAAGATTTAGCATAATCAGTTTCCAAAAGCCCTATTTTTCGTTCCATGGATTGAAGTGCGTCCGTTAGCTGCTTTGTTTTGTCACGGTACAACCGGACATCATCGAGAAGTAGTTCGGCATCCGCTTCTTGTCCACCGTATTGGTCAATGAGCCGTTGCATCTCCTGTTGAGACGCTGCAGGTGACTGTTTGCGTTTTCCGACTTCCCGTAGTACTGCAACGCCTGCAATGCAAAGACCAGCAAGCAAAATGAGCCATTGCTGTTCGATGAAGCCGAAGCCAATCGCAACTACAGAAGCGAGGAGGAGTATGATTAAAACCGCTGGATGCTCTCCGCGTACACGATTTTCATTCAACTGCACAAAGGCTTTCGCTTCTGCCAGTTTACTTCGTATGGACGGCCACTCATCTGCTTTTTTCAGTTCTTCCTCTGTCGGTCCCTTCTCTTGGACGTGCTGCCATTCCAGTTTGAGCTCCTTCAACTCAGCTTCCAGTTGCGAAAGCTGGCGATCGATGTATTCAAGCTGACGATCCAGTTCAGCAACATGCTGTAATTCCGTATACAAGTGTTCTTCCTGATGGATTGAAACGTCCGCTTGCAACATCTCTTCTGCATCCTGCAAGCCGAGACGGTCGAGCAACTGATGTTTTTTTGCAAACAGTTGGCGTTCAGAATCTTGTATAGTGACTAAGATCGACCGCCACTCGTGCCACTCAGGTTCCCGAGCTAACAGACTTTCTAGCGCTGCCACATCTTCCGCTTGTACATTTCGCTCGAGTTGTTCTTTCAACACATTCGTTTCATTGTCCAAGCCTTGCCGTTTCGCTTCAGCTTCCAACAACCGACTGTTTATTGTTTCATACCGCCTAATGCCATCCGATGGGAAACCACCTTCTCGCAAAGCGCTCCTTTTCGCCAGTAGCAACTTTTTCCGTTCATGCAACGGCAGCAATTGTAATTGCTTTTCGATAGTGTGGTTGCGTGCGCGGATACCCTCATATTGGTCCTTGACGGCTTTCAATTCTTGCTCAATTTCGCGGATGCGAGCCACTTTTGGTGCATACGTCGACTGACGCTCTCTTGCTCGTTTCAGTTCATCTTCCAATTCCTTCAGTTGTTGCAAACGGACATTCATCTCCGGGATACGACCCGCTTTTTTGAATAAATCGCCCGCTTCCTTGTCCATCTTCTTTTCCAGCGCAACTAACGAATCGACTCCCGTCGTTCCAGATGCGAGCAACGTTCGACTCAATTCACTTTCATTCATCCGCTCAAAGCCTTGTAACTGCAAGACTGAAAAGGAAAATATTGCTTCAAAGGAAGCCCGATCATAGTGGCGCATGATTCGTTGTAACAGTTCTTCACCGCCTTGACGGCCATCCGGCAAATAGACGGTCACTTCCCCTGTCGCTTTTCCACGGACACGCTCGACGACACACGTCCCGTACGTGTCATCCTCTAGATGAACTTGTCCGCCATACTTGCCACCGGATTTCGGCTCGTACCGTACATACACACTCTGTTTTTTTGGAAAACCAAACAACACTTGGAGAACGAATTGTTGGATTGTCGTCTTGCCTGCTTCGTTATGCCCGTATAGGACATTGACGCCATCCGTGAACTCAATCGTCTTATCTTCATGTTTCCCGAACCCATAAATGACAATTTTCCTTAGCTTCACGTATTCACCTCATTTCTCTGCTTGCAGTTCATTCAACAAAAGCTGTTCTGCACGTTGTCGAATCGTTTGGACTTGTTCTTCTGTCAATCGTTCCACATAGCGGCGTGTACGAACATTGCTATACACATCTTCCAATTGTTCGTGCCACTCGTCTAATTCCCACCTATCCATTTGCGCAAGGATGGACGTCACAAGCGCATCATGTTCCCCCGCGGCTCGGTAGTTATTGACACTCGTTAGACGTTGCACTGAAACAAACGTCTCGTGTCCTTCCAATTGTTCTGTAAGCATTTCCATTAACAACTCTTCCTCATTTTGCTCGACCAATGAAGCAGAGTTTGCATCAAACTGTTGCAATTCCAAATCGAGAATTGCAGGACCGTTTTCTGTCAGAAATGCTTCAATCGCTTGTTGAATCGTCTCCAGCAATTCATTTACATGACGGAGTTGTTGACAAGGTATTCGTAATGTCGCAAATTGAATGGCCGATGTCGGGACAAACGTGAACGCCGCTTCCGTTTTCGATAGCTCCACTTCATAAAAGCCTTTCTCGCCTGCCTCGTTGCGGTGCCTCCCTTGCAAATTGCCCGGATAGACAATCGGAGGATCTTCATGAAGGTGCTGCCGTAAATGGATATGGCCGAGTGCCCAGTAATCGTATTGCTTTGCGAGCAATTCATCGATTGTGAACGGCGCATAGACGTCATGCGTTTCATTGCCCGATTGACTGCCGTGTAGCAGCCCGATATGAAAAGCATTCCGCTCGGTTGCGACAGGGAATTGACTGACCATCTCTTGTCGAATATGGCGTTGTGGGTAACTGAAGCCGTACAGACTAACTTCCTGTCCACGGACCGTAAGTGTGACCTTATCAACGTGTTCCTTGCATTCATAAACATTCGGCGGCAATTTAAACCGTGTCCAATTGCCACTTAAATGATCGTGGTTCCCATACGATAGAATGACTGGAATGCCCGCTTCGTGCAATCGCTCCATCCCTTGCTGAAATTTGAGCTGCGCACGCAAACTTCTGTCCTCCCCGTCGTAAACATCACCGACGATGACGACAAAATCTGGTTTACTCGCCACCGCGTGTTCTATGAGGCGATGAAAAGCGGCGAATGTACTATTCCGCACGGTTTGCAATGCTGCAGTGGATAAGCCCGTCATCCCTTTAAACGGGCTATCTAAATGCAAATCAGCCGTGTGAATGAATCGGATTGATGACACACCCGACGCCCCCTTCCTAAAATCGAATATTTGTTCTAATTTTACCACATTCTCTCTTAAAATGGTAAGGAAATAGAAGAAAACCACTTCATCATTAATGAAACCAATGATGAAGTGGTCGTCTTTTATTCTTTCCCTAATTGAATTGCTTTTTTTAGATCTTTTAAGGAACGGGATGGGCCATACATTAACACACCACCGCGGTACACGCGCGCACCGAACCATCCTAATAAGAAAATTGTCGCTACCATAATCGCAATGGAAAGCAACGGTTCCCACATTGGCAAATCGAGCATACCAACGCGCAGAAACATAACGAGTGGAGCGAAAAACGGGAAGTAAGAAGCATATTTCAAATAACCTATTTCCGGATTACCTAGCCCTGTTGCAGCAATTAAAAATGCAGCGACAATGAGTAACGTCATCGGCATAATCATCTGTTGCACATCTTCCGTACGGCTTACTAATGAACCGAGTAATGCAGCAAGTGTTGCGTACAAGAAATAGCCTAATAGAAAGAATATCGCCGCATACGCTAACGTCATTCCATTTATGTCTGACAAACTGAAGAAATCAGATACACCACCCGGCACTTCGGTTGCAGACGTCCGTAGCGCGATGAAACCAGCGATCCCATAAATGACAATCTGCACGATGCCGAGTGAACCGATGCCCAGCACCTTCGCAAACATATGCTTCACAGGTGACACACTTGAAATGAGAATTTCCATCACCCTTGACGATTTTTCCGTCGCGACATCCATCGCTATCATACTTGAATACATAATGACAGAGAAGTAAATCACAAACATGAGCACATATACGAGCACTCTCGCCTGATTTAACTCTTCTTCAGACTTAGCCGAAGGAGACACATTTTTCTGTTCAAACTGGATAGGCGTAAAGAGTGTTTGAACTTGTTCGCCCGTCAATGACAATTGTTCAGCCTTCATTTCAGTCTGAATCGATTGTAGCGCTTCCTGAATGCGTTGCGGCATTGAGAAATCTAGTAAACCCATCGTTGTATAGGTCGCTTGAATCGTGTTCTGCTCATCCACAGACACAGTCAGAAAAGCGTCAATTTCTTCTGAGGTCACTTTCTCCATCAGTACTTGCTCTGCGTCTTCAGCTTGTTCAACTTTCAGGTCACTGCCGACAACTTCCAATTGCGCTTGCAACTTTCCGACAAGCTCCCCGCTTTCGTCGACTACATAGAGACGATTTTCGGTTTCGTCCCCACCTGTTATCGTTTGCACCGTATCAATGATTTTCGAGAAGTTTGCAAATAAAAAGATTGCCGCCACCATGATTGCCGTTGTAATGTAAAACGATTTCGCCTTCGCTTTTGATAAAAAGGCGTGCTTGAAAACAATCCAAAACTCACGCATGCTCTTTCCCCACCTTTGCAATGAAGATGTCTTGTAAAGAAGGCTCTTCGATTTCAAAATGACGAATCGGCCCCGCTTGTAACGCTGCTGTTAACAGTTCCGCAGCGACGGCTTCATCTTCAATTTGAAATACTGCCCCTTCAATCGAATGATTCACGTTCAGTACGCCTTGTACTTGATCGAGCGCCGTCAAATCATAATCCGACCGAATCCGCACATTTTGTCGACCGAAAGATCGCTTCACATCCCGTAATGAACCACTGACAATTTGTTTTCCTCGATGAATAATACTCAGTTGTTCACACAGTTCTTCCACGTGATCCATCCGATGGCTAGAAAATAATATCGTCGCTCCATTGTTTCTCGAGTCGATAATTGCACGTTTTAACATTTCCACGTTGACCGGATCGAGTCCTGAAAATGGTTCGTCGAGGATGATGAGCTTCGGATCATGCATCAACGCAGCAATCACTTGGATTTTTTGCTGATTCCCTTTAGACAGCTCCTCCACTTTTTTATTCACATAGTGGGGCACTTCAAAGCGGTCAAGCCAATACTGAATGGCCTTTTTGGCATCCGCTTTACGCATCCCACGTAGCTCACCAAGGAACAGCAGCTGTTCATCCACTTTCATTTTCGGATACAAACCCCGTTCTTCCGGCAAGTAGCCGATTTCAGGACTCGTTGCATAAGAAATCGACTTGCCATTCCACGAAATCCGACCTTCATTTGCATTCAATAACCCTAAGATCATTCTAAAAGTTGTCGTTTTGCCAGCTCCATTCGCTCCAAGGAACCCATACATCGTTCCTTGTTCAACTGAGAGCGATAGCTGATCAACAGCTGTAAAATCCCCAAATCTTTTCGTTACTTGTTCAATTTGTAGCACAATATTTCCCCTTTCCTGTTTCCATTTTGTACAGTACGAACAACTATGTGAATGGTTTCAGTTACATTCTTTTACTGAATACAAGGACACTAACCCCATACGAAATTAGCATGACAGCATATGCAAATACCGCTAGGAAAAATGCAAGCTTAGGTCCTTCTATTAGCAATGCCCCCAACCACATACATACAAGAACAATGAGCGTGATCGACCACGATATCGTTCTAGCTTTTGTATGAATCTCCTTGTATCTTTCATCGAAACGACGGTGTTTATTGCCATTTTTAAAATAAATAAATGCGATTAAAGAAACAACACCAAATCCTGTAATAAATCCTGCAATACTTTCCATTGTGGGAATCATAAACTTCCCCCTTTCCCTTAATGTTCCCTATTCGCAATCACCGCGCCCACTAGCCACGACATCATATGAATGACCCATAACGCAGTCATGATGAAGAACGCTAATTTTGCACCCTCTACAACCATGACAATAATCCAAGCAATTAAGATTGCACCCGTCATGACCATCCATGAAAAAGCCCTCGCTTGTCGATGAATGTTTTTATACCGTTCATCAAACAAGCGCTCCTTCTTCCCTTTTTTCCTGACAAAATAATAGACGACACCCCAAATGGCCAATCCAAGTGGCAATCCGGCCATAAATGTCCAGAAATCAAACCCTTCGTACATCTTCACTCCTCCTCCGGATTAAAAATCTCTTCGATTTGGCAATTAAACAACTTTGCAATTTTAAACGCTAACAGTAAAGACGGATTGTATCGGCCTTTTTCCAACGAGATGATCGTCTGCCTTGAAACTTCCAACTTCTCTGCTAAATCATCTTGGGTCAGCCCCATCGCCGTCCGCTTTTCCCGTATTAAATTGTCCAGTGACATGCTCCCCCTTTCTTTTGTAAAGGTCGCTTTACGTAAAGGTTACTTTACTATATGCATATTGTCAAGGAAACTTTACATACGAAAGTCATATTTCATTTAAATGAATTACTATTCATTCTATGAACATTCGTAGTATACTAATAAAAAGGATGGGAGGATGAACAACATGAGAACGTACAAGTTAACCGCATATGAAAAAACGGGGAAATTACTAACGGAAGAGACATTCACCGCTGAAACGGATGATGCAGCAAAAGAAAAGGGCAGGACGTTGTTAGAAGAACAAAATCTACTCGACCAAACACATCGTTTAGCCTCACCAGCAGGAAAACTCCTTTTGTTCCATGTCTAATTTGATAGATTCCTGAATAATCTTTCTGTTTGGCTGTTCGTCTCGTGCAATGGTACACTAAAGCTGAAAGCTACAGTTGGAGGTGCTCCTTTGAATATTGCACTAATTGCACATGATCAGAAGAAAGAGGAAATGGTGAACTTCGCCATTGCGTATAAACATATCTTTGCAAATTACAACCTTTTTGCGACAGGAACGACCGGCAAACTTATCATGAATGAAACTGGGCTAACCGTACACCGGATGATGTCTGGTCCACTCGGCGGTGACCAACAGATCGGTTCGATGATCGCGACAGGTGAATTGGATTTAATTTTATTTTTCCGCGATCCATTGACTGCACAACCGCATGAACCGGATGTCAGTGCATTGCTTCGTCTATGTGACGTATACGGCATTCCACTTGCAACTAATATCGCAACGGCTGAATTACTGATTCTCGCTGTTGAAAAAGGGTACTTCTCTTGGCGTGATACAGCTGATAAATACAAAACAAAAGGACTCAATTCCTAAGCGGATTGAGTCCTTTTCTTTTACTTCAAATACAGCTTCAATGCTTGTTGCAAGGAGCCTACGGTTTTCGTATTTGTATCAAAACGAACGCCTAGTTTGATGACACTGCGGACGACATCTGGTCGTAAACCAGTTATGACCGTATTACAGCCCATCATCGCAGCCCCGTCAATTATTTTCATGAGTTGGTCGACAACTTCCTCTTCCATTTCAGCAATACCAGATAAGTCAATGAGCAACGTTTGAATATGTAGCCTACTCACTTCCATCAGAACCTTTTCTTCCATCACTTTCGCCCTGAAATAATCCACTTCACCAATAATCGGCAAAATGCAGACAGTCGGTGTAATCGGAATGATTGGTACAGACAAATCTTCAACCAACTCTCTCTGTGCTTTTAGCAATGCATCTTTATAGGTAGAGTAGTTGATGAAGAACGCATTGAGGAATTGGTCGATATGATTATTAATGTGTTTTTCAAGTGTAAAAAAATTGATGTCCAATTGTTTTTCATGTAAATAGCGTTCAATAAAAATCCAAAGTGTCCGCCTAATTGCTTGCACCCATTCCAACTTAAACGACAGCGTCAATGCATGCGTCGCCCATAAAATCCCTTCCTGCTTTGCGAAATCTTGCAACTCTTCGCCTTTCCCTTCAAGCACACAATTGACCAATTTGTGAGCGTTATTGATCAAATCAATATTACCCACTTCTAAAATCTCGGTTATTTTGTCTTTTACCGTGACAGCTTGCGATAACAATTCGGCTTCAAAGCATTGTTTATTTCCTTGAAAATAGTCGTTAATTTCTTTGTTAGCAATTACAAAGTCCATCTAAGTCCCCCCCTAGGTTCTAATCCCGTATCTTTACATAACCGTTATGTATAGACGTTAAACCTCAATGTATTCAAAATTACTATATACGAAAAGCTGCCGATTTGACGAGTCGGCAGCTTCTGGGTTTATTTCCCTTTAAATTGTGGTTTGCGTTTTTGTATGAACGCTTGAATGCCTTCCAAATGATCTTCCGTTTGACGCATACGTACTTGTTGCTCACTTTCCATTGCTACTACTTTCTCTAATTCATCCATCTTTTGTGCGTGTAATATGTTTTTCGACGCTAGCATGGCTGCGATTGGCGCGTTGAGAAACTTTTGCGCAAGTGCAGTCGATGCACCCGAAGCTTGTCCGTCCGGAACGATTTCATCAACCAACGCAAGCGCTTTCGCTTTTTCAGCCGCCATCACTTCACCGGACCAAATGAGCTGTTTTGCCGTATTGATGCCGACGCGTTCTTTTAAGAAGAAGTGTCCTGCCCCGTCAGGCACTAACCCGATGCCAATGAAATTCATTGCCAATTTGCTCGATTCTTCCGCAACAATGACATCACAGCCAAGTGCAACACTGCAACCTAATCCTGCCGCAGCCCCATGAATCGATGCAATCGTAATTTGCGGTAACGAATAGAGCGCTTTCGCCAAACGTGATACATCGACCATTACACTCGCGATGTCCATCGGCGAATCCGGGTCTACCATCTTTTTAATATCTCCGCCTGCTGAGAAAGCCCTTCCTGCCCCTTCAATAATGAGCACCTGGACTTCCTCATCATTGTGCAAAGCTTCAAAAGCATCCGCTAACTCCTTCATCATCCGATCGTCCATCGCATTCATCGCTTCAGGTCGATTAAGTACTAAACGCGCTAAACGCCCCTCTTTTGTTAGTTCAATTGTCGTAAACATGCTCCATCCCTCCAATAATGAATAACCATTCATTAGTACATATTCGAGGTATGTTGTGGAACTCCTTCTTTCCGTCAAAAAGAAAATCGTAACCGGTTAAGCGGCGAACTGCTTGTCGGTTACGATTTCGTGCCCATCAGCGATCCAGCTCAACTGTGACCTTCTCAGGGAAAATGCGTTCAAGGTGTTCAATTTTCTTGTCAATATAATCTTCAAACGTCAAAATGTACGCTGCAGGATCTTTTGGATTTTGGAATTGAGTGATTTTCTCTGTCACTGGGTCCATGAACTTACTCGAAGCACCACACCCAATACCAATGATCGTTTGGACTTCCTCCATAATGATAATATTATAAAGGCTCTCTTCGCCTGGTTTTGCATACCCAACATTTTCCAAGTTACCGAGAATGTTCTTCTGGCGATACAAATAGTATGGAACATAGCCATTTTCCTTCGTCCATTGTTCCCCCAATTGCATCATCCGTTCCACTGTTTCCCGGTCCGCCACTTTATACTTCTCTTTGTTCCTCGTCATTTCGGACGCACGTTTAAAGGATAATGTATGCACAGTCAAAGATTCCGGTTGCATTTTCTCAGTTTCTGTCAATGAATGTTGGAACTCTTCTACGCCTTCATTCGGTAAGCCAATAATCAGGTCCATATTAATGTTGTTCATGCCCATATTGCGCGACAACCAGAACTTGTCGATCGTCTCTTGCACAGAATGGTGCCGACCGATCGCTTTCAACGTTTCATCCGTATAGGATTGTGGATTGACACTGATCCGATCAATGCCCCACTTTTTTAATACGTCAATTTTCGCAGGTGTAATCGTATCCGGACGTCCTGCTTCAACCGTTATTTCACGCACTTCGTCCATATATGGAAATGAGTTATACATCGTTTGATAAAGAGCGTCCATTTCATCCGCTTCAATAGAAGTCGGCGTCCCACCCCCAAAATAGATCGTCGTAATCTTTTTATCCCTTTGCGTCAACCATTTGCCAATTTCACGGATTTCTTCATGAAGGCCATCCAAAAACGACTCGACACGACCGTTTTTCCGATGAATGGCATACGCAGGAAACGTACAATACGCACACTTCGTTGGACAGAAAGGAATACCAATGTAAATACTCACTTCATCTTTAATAGCGTGTAAATCAGGGATGGCCTGTATCTGTACTTTCTCAATCTGTTCTAAAAGTGTACATTTTTCCTCAGCAATCCGATGGTTTTCCATTAAAATCTTTTTAACCTCTTCACAATTATGTCCAAGTTGACGATACTTATGGTAGAGCTTCATCGGACGTATTCCTGTCAGTATTCCCCAAGACTGCGTTGTGCCCGTAAGTTGTTCCAGTACATCTAAAAATACGTGGGAATACACCCGCTTCAACTGACGAGCTCTTTCTTTTTCAGTGACGTTCATTTCGACTTGCTCTTCAAACGATGCCCAATACGCTTTGTCGTTCTGTCTAAGCTGGGCACTTCCTGAAAATCGGTTGTTCGAATCTTGCTCTACATGTACATCAACATAGATGCCATCCTCTTCCGCATCGAAACTGATCTTTGTCTCTTCAAAGAAAAGGTTGGCAAGATGTGTGAACATTCGAATCCAGTCTTGTTCAAATGGTTTTGATAGGATAATCTTTTGCATGTACGCTCCAACTTTCATTTATCATTGTTTTCATTTTACAACTTTCTAGGGGGAACTTCATTGGCTTTATTCACAAAGAAAAAAACAACCGTATCGTCATCACTACTCGAACAGGCACAACATGAATTACAACATGTGCATATTTCCCAAGACTTAGATGCAGATATACAATCTCAACTGTGCATGAGTAATATCCGTGAAATCGACTTAGCTGTTTTACGTATTCTCATTCCGTATGTCAAAGAGAATGCGTCCACTATTGTATCAAAATTTTACGCAAATCTCGAAAACGAAGTAGCGCTCAAAACCATCATTGCAAACAATAGTAGCGTTGAGCGACTGCGCATTACACTTGAAAAGCACATCTCTGAAATGTTTAACGGGAAAATCGACAATGATTATGTACAAACACGTCATAAAATCGCGGTTATCCATGCCAGAATTGGTCTTGAGCCTAAATGGTATTTAGCTGCATTTCAAGACTTACTGAACAGCTTCTTTACCATTATTGAACAATCCGACTTAGCGGGGAATGACAAAGTGACCGCCATCCACTGCATTTCCAAAATCTTAAACTTTGAACAACAACTCGTGTTAGAAGTATATGAGCAAGCGCATGAACAAAAACTTGTGGATGAAAATGAAAAGAAAACGGCCTTAATGGACGAGATCCAACAAAGTTCTTCTGTCCTGTATGAAGTCATCGACAAGACAACGACTGAAGTGCAGCAGATGACAGAAGTGCTTGATAACCTCCATCATTTGGCGGATGAAAATACGGTGTTAGCAGATGAAATCACTACCGCTTCCGAAATGGAACGCACTGCATTGCAAAAGACAGAAGGACAAAGTATTGAAATCCAGTCGAACATGGATTCCATCCGTGTACGCGCTGAAGAACTACGTACATTGACTGTAAAAATCGCATCCATCGCGCAAATTGTTACCGATATTGCAAACCAGACGAACCTGTTGTCATTGAATGCGTCCATTGAAGCGGCGCGTGCGGGTGAACACGGAAAAGGATTTGCCGTCGTAGCTGGAGAGGTAGGAAAACTTGCTGCGAATACGAAAGCTTCTGTTGAGGAAATCGGGATGATTTTAGAAGAAACGGATTCCAAAACGACAACGATTGTAAAAGAAGTCGGTGCGTTACAGACGTTAATTGATGAAGAACATAAGCAAATTGTACTTTCCAGTAATTCGTTTGCTTCAATCGTCGACTCGATGTCGAAGTTGCAAACGCGCAACGCTCAACTACATAAGGACGTTGAGAAGATTTTCACGTCCATCAAGTCTTTCCAAGAAAGCTCTGAGGAAATCAGTGCATCTGCACATGCGTTATCACAAATGTAATAGAAGAACTTTGAAATAATAAGAAACATCGTACAAACAGAAAAATGCATGACGGCGAATTTGCCATCATGCATTTTTTCTGTTTTTCTTTTTATTCATTACATCGTTTCATACAAATCTTGGACAGGTTTCATGAGAACGCGGTTTACTTCTTCTAGCAAGCCACTTAGTTTCATTTCCGCTTGAAGCATTTCCATAATTTTTTCGTTTTGTTGCGCTAATTGAGCCGTTTTCTGAGCATACTCCAATTCTTCCGGTGCAATTTCTTCGCCACGCATTTGTTTTTCTTGCAACGTCATTTGGATTTGACGGAAGCTCTTGAACAATTCCAACGCTTGCTCATCAGCTTTAACAGCTTCAATCGCTGTTGTCACTTCTGCAAATTCGTTCGTTTTACGGAACGTCGCTTCCAATCTGTTCAAGTCATCATAAATGTTTACGGTCATTATTAATTCCCCCTATATTATAGTGTAAAAAAGACGATCAATCCTTGGACAATCCCGATGACTCCACCTAATAGTGCGCCAAGTACGGTGATCATTTTAAATTCACGTCTTGAAATACCTAATACTAAGTCTTCCAGTACAGCGACTGGAAATGAATCGACTTGTTCTTTAACGATTTCATCGAGCTTCAATTTCTGCAGTGACAAATCCAATTGTTTCTCCGCTTGCATGAATCCAAATTCAACGAGCTTTGGTGTCACATTTTCAGCCGTCCACATCGAACCATCCGGCCAGTAATCGTGCAGCGTCTTATTCAATCGTACGTCAACCGCCAATTCCTTTTTAACATATGCTCGAATCGACGTAAACAATCCATCCCAATTGAAATCCGCTAACAATTCTTCCATCGGTCGTTGCTGCAGTTTGAGAAATTCCTTTTCGAGCAACGTTGTGAGCATGTTCGCGGTGCCAGGTGCTTGAATGAATTTCAATACTTCCTTTTGCACTTTTTCAACGAGTGAATTGGAATCTCCGAAAAACATATTGAGCATGCCACCAAATGTTCCTTTTGACTCCAAAAAGTCGTTGATCAACTTTTGAAACATCACTTTACCTTCATACGAATCGACATAGGATGCCGATTGTTCGAGTAAATAGGATGTGACGGTAGGAATTTTGTTTTTCAACTGTTCTTGCCATGCCACTGGAACGACTTCTTCAATCGTACCTGTCGTCAGTTTGTGCTTCACTTTGAACAGCTGCGCATCTACGGTGTCAATGATTTTTTCTTCTGTTTTTGCAGCAAACGTTGTCGCACCAGCTGTTTGCAACCAATCATTCAATGTTTTGTCAGAATGCAAAATATGCTCTTCAAGCTTCCGTTGAAGGAATTGCTCCGCCTTCTTTTCCATTTCTGGCGTCAGCAACTTTTTTCTGAACATATCAGGCGTCACTAAATAATTCGTGACCGTCTTCCCGAGTTGTACAGCCAATTCATCCCGACGTTTTGGAATTAACCCCGGCGTGAACGGAAGCCGCCACTTCCCAATATACTTCGCTTCATGCGGTCGAAAAAGCATCTTAATGGCAAGGTGATTTGTAAAACCACCAATTAATGCACCAATCATTGCCATGAATAACAATGTCCATATGAAATTCAATCGCTTCACCTTTTTCTAGTTCGTTCCGTTTCATTATAACAGAACGATGTTCAATGGAAAAAGCATTCGCTAGCGCAAACGAAAATGACACCCTTTTTACAAATAATGTGCTATTGTGCAATAGTTTGATTTGTGTTATTTTTGAACAGCCAAAGACATTAGACACACCCATATAATCCCGATAATTTGGTTCGGGAGTCTCTACGGGGCAACCTTAATTGCCCTACTATGGATGGTCGTTCGGACAGATTTCTAAAGTGCTTTTGTAGAACAAAAGTGTTTTTTCATTTATCCGTGCAAACGAACCAGTTGTTTTCCGTAGAGAGATGGCGTGATGGAAGGAGAACAACATGGACATTTGGAAAGATATTTTGGCTGCTTTAAGTGGGGTATTAAACGCCCTTCCCCAAGGTTTGCTCGCGATGACGTTTGGGTTCGCATCCGTTCCAACAGCATTGGCCTTCGTTGTCGGTGCGGTCGGGAGTGCTGCAACAAGTAATGTGGCAGTCATTTCCTATCAAGCGGAGACAATTACGTTAGCGGGAACAATGGGGAAAAATATGCGCGAACGACTCTCGATGATTTTCTTCGGAGCGGCGATTTTATTAGTGATTGGCCTTTTCGGTTTTTTAGAATCCCTTATTGATTGGATTGGTCCAATTATTACAACCGGGATGATGGCCGGTGTCGGTATCATGCTGACAAAAGTGGCTTGGGATATGGCCAAGAATGATCGAATCATCGGTATTACATCGATGGTGAGCGCACTCGTAACCTATTTCGCAACAAAAGATTTAGTTTATACAATTACTGCTTCTGTACTTCTTTCAAGTATCGTTTACACCTTCATAAAGAAAAAAGATGTGACAAATCCCGCTAACCATCTTATGAAAGAGGGCATGTTTAGACAAAAACTTGTCGTAAACCCTTCTGTCATTAGAGGTGCGCTAGCGATGGTTTGTTTAAATATCGGAGCAAATATTGCCTTCGGTAAAATAAATGGGGAAATCGCAAACACTGATGTAAACGTTGATACGTTAACGGTTATTAGTAGTTTGGCAGATATGGCTTCTTCCTTTTTTGGTGGAGCACCCGTTGAAATCGTCATTTCTGCAACAGCAAGTGCACCACACGCCGTTTGGTCTGGTGTATTAATGATGGTCTTGATGGCAATCATTTTATTTGCAAAACTTCTTCCTAAGATTGGAAAGTTTGTGCCAAGTGCTTCAATCGCTGGATTCCTTTTCGTTTTAGGCGCGATTGTCACATTGCCTGGCAACGCAATTTCTGCGTTAACTGGTGAAGGAGCTGGCAACGGAATAGTTGGTGGCGTGACAATGATCGTCACGGCGATTACAGATCCATTCTTAGGCATGTTAGCGGGAATCATCGTTCAATTTCTTATGACCGTATTCGGATTTTAATTGGAGGGGTAACAGTTGAAAACATATACATTACAACTAGCTGGGATTGAAAGGGAGTTACCAATACTCCCAATTTCTGATGCATTGAGCATTGCAAGTTTCGTCATTTTAGGCGATACAGAAGTGGTGCGTAAAGCTGCACCGTTGTTAGCAGCGAAACTACCTGAAGTGGATGTACTTGTAACTGCAGAAGCGAAAGGAATTCCACTCATATATGATCTCTCAAAGCAGCTCGACATGCCACGCTACGTCGTCGCCCGTAAAACGGTCAAACCTTACATGGAAGATCCTCTTGTGAATGAAGTCGTATCCATTACGACACAAAAAGAACAAGTCCTATGCCTCGACCGCAAAGACGCTGATTTCATGAAAGGCAAACGGGTTGCATTAGTCGATGACGTTATCAGTACAGGCGAATCGCTCCGTGCATTAGGCGAATTGGTTGAAGCAGCTGGTGCTCACGTCATAGCAAAAGCGGCTATATTAGCCGAAGGCGATGCAGCAGAACGTGACGACATACTCTTCTTGGAGAAATTACCTTTGTTTCCTCATGAATAAAGGTTAAAGATAGATTTCATCTATCAAAAAGTAGCCGGCTATTACGATATAGCCGGTTTTTTGTTTGAAAGGTTATGTGCATGAGTTAAATGGAGAGTTTTGTGAAGCGAGCGTTGTGATACGAACGGGTTATGTTGTGTTCCGACGCGAGCATTGTGATGCGACCCCGATACGTTGCGATGCGA
Source organism: Sporosarcina saromensis (assembly GCF_033253735.1). Classification (NCBI taxonomy): domain Bacteria; kingdom Bacillati; phylum Bacillota; class Bacilli; order Caryophanales; family Caryophanaceae; genus Sporosarcina; species Sporosarcina saromensis. Next base: position 30,851 of record NZ_JAUBDI010000024.1, read on the forward strand.
AGCCTTTACGTTGTGATACGAACGGGTTACGTTGTGATGCGACGCGAGCATTGTGATGCGACCCCGATACGTTGCGATGCGCAGCCTTTACGTTGTGATACGAACGGGATATGTTGTGATGCGACGCGAACGTTGTGATACGAACCCGATACGTTGTGATGCGAAGCCTTTACGTTGTGATACGAACGGGTTATGTTGTGATGCGACGCGAACGTTGTGATACGAACCCGATACGTTGCGATGCGCAGCCGTTACGTTGTGATGCGAACGGGTTATGTTGTGATGCGACGCGAGCATTGTGATGCGACCCCGATACGTTGCGATGCGCAGCCTTTACGTTGTGATACGAACGGGTTATGTTGTGATGCGACGCGAGCATTGTGATACGAACCCGATACGTTGCGATGCGCAGCCTTTACGTTGTGATACGAACGGGTTATGTTTTGATGCGACGCGAACGTTGTGATACGAACCCGATACGTTGCGATGCGCAGCCTTTACGTTGTGATACGAACGGGTTATGTTGTAATGCGACGCGAACGTTGTGATACGAACCCGATACGTTGCGATGCGCAGCCTTTACATTGTGATACGAACGGGTTACGTTGTGATACGAACCCGATACGTTGCGATGCGCAGCCTTTACGTTGTGATACGAACGGGTTATGTTGTGATGCGACGCGAGCGTTGTGATTCGACCTCGGTACGTTGTGATGCGCAGCCTTTACGTTGTGATACGAACGGGATACGTTGTGATGCGAACCCTCTATGTCGCGTTAAGCAGGCAACTTTTTAATGCAATGCACAACCGTTAGAAAACCGCCCCACTTTTCCTAGTCATGCGGGCACGCTCCAAATACTTCGTCTACTGATCATCGCGATTCAAACGAATCCAAAAGAAAAAGTGACGTGTGCACCACGTCACCTTCAACAATTCATCCTTCTTCACCACATGTACACTTTCCGTCTTCACCGATTTGTATGTGTGTATCATTCCATGTGAACGCCAATGGGAACGTCTCAGAAGTCTTTTTGGAAAAATACCACCGACGCCCTGGTGGAACGAGGACGATAAATGTGTCGTTACGCCCTAGAAAGTTCAACTCATCTGGATCTACTTCCGTTCCGCTACGAAGCGGAATCCCAACATCTTGCAACTCGTCTCCTACTTCCGCGACGTACGGTGTCACGACGCCAACTTCACTTAAGCTTAAAAATGATTCCTTCGTTAAATCACCAAATAAATCCCGTTTTCTTCGCCCGATTAATTCTACGATATTGCCCGCTGGGTCTTCAAAATACATCGAGTCCGCATCGAAACTTGGGAAATATACTTCGTCTCTTCCCTCTTCCCGGTTAAATGTCACGCGATCTTGCATCCAATATTTCATCATGGAAAATTGGTTGCCTGGAATGTTAATGGCAAAGTGATAAAATGCAGGTTGCTCTGTTTGTTTGAATGTCAGATATGATGCCCCGACTCTGACTGTGAATTGTTCAGTAGTCGATTCTGTAATATCCAGCTCCAGCAAGTTCCCATAAAAACGCTTGAGTGCTTTCAACTGATTTGTATATAATGTCGCTGATTTAATCATCCCTATTTTCCCCTGTCTCTGTTTTCGTTTTGCTCTTTATCCGAAACGTTAGTCATATGCGTACTCACAACATTGCTCAACCAAAAGATCATTCATTAGTAAATGCGATTTGTACTTTACGGATAAGCTTCAACATCATAATACTGCTTCGTCACTTTATTCATTATCGTCCTTAACTGCGTATCATCAAAGTTCTCACTGCTATGAGCGAATGCCTCCAAGCAGTTATCCGTCACCTCAATGCCTGTATACAAAAGATTTACCTTATCTGATTGTAGGCCGCCTGTTCCAAAGGTATGAATGCACGTTGGATCGATCGGGGTACGGTTTCCTGCTTGATCCACGTAAAAATATTGATCTGTCACAGTCCCGTATTGCATATCTGGTTGTGATGTGGCAAAGTATCCATCCTCATTCATTGTATGTACCGCGAATCCTTTTTCGTATGTGAGGGGCGGCGCATTTTTCACATTGTAAACTGCAATTGCATAGCCTGTGTACGCTTCAGGTATTAAGTAGCTTGCATTTGTTTCGCTATTTGCGCACCCCATCAGAAAGATGGACATGCAGCCTATCCACAGGACAAATCGTTTCACAGCACTCCTCATTTCAATCATCCTTTTCAAATAGTCGTGACAGTTTCAAGAATTATTGGTAAACTACTATACAATTATCTTACCATATTCTACATACGAAAAAGGAGTGTTTGTATTGATTCGCTATCCAAAACCATTGCAAAAAGAAAATACGATTGGTGTAACTGCACCATCTTCTGGCGTAGATGAAGCCCTCCATCAGTTAGTTCATGATGCTAAACAGCAGTTCGAAAATCGTGGATACTCTGTAGAAGTTGGTGATACAGTTTGGACTCAACAGAAAGCAGCTTCAGCTTCTAAAGAGGTGCGTGCGGCCGAACTTATGGCAATGCTTAAAGATCCATCGATTGCAGCAATCATCCCTCCTTGGGGTGGGGAACTGCTGATGGAAATCCTCCCTCTTTTGGATTGGGATGAAGTTGAACCGAAATGGCTCCTAGGTTACTCGGATTCAAGTACTTTGTTATTCGCCCTTACGATTAAAACTGGGATTGCTACTGCACATGGACCCAATTTAGTCGAAATGAGAAGTGACGAATGGGAACCCGTCGCAAGTAAGTTTTTGGACGTACTTCATGCTGCTCCTGGCGCGACTATTTACCAAACGTCCTCTACGAAATACCAATCCCAATGGCAACATGACGCTCCGAACGATCCTTATGTGTACAAACTGAATACCGATACAAAGTGGAAGGTAATTGGTGAGGATACGGTTCACATGAAAGGCCGTTTTTTAGGAGGTTGTATCGATACAATTCGTCACTTAGTAGGCACGCCCTATGGGGACGTCGCTTCATTCCAAAAGAATTATGGGAACGATGAGCCAATTATTTGGTACCTAGAGAATTGTGAACTGAACAGTACTGATTTCCATCGTTCACTTCTTCAATTACACTACGCTGGCTGGTTTGCCAATGCGGCTGGAATCGTATTTGGACGCTCCCCTGCTGGTCAAGAAGTTAAAGGTTTTACTGTTTTTGATTCGATGGAAAGAATTCAAGAGTTGACAGGTTTGCCAATTATTTATGATGCTGATGTAGGACATGTACCGCCGCAAATTACATTTGTAAATGGTGCATTGGGTGTTGTAACTGTTGCGCATGGGAAAGGACAAGTTGAGATCCATTTTAGTTAGACTGTCTAAAGGAGGACTAGGAAATTGACCATTTCATTCCATTCACACGAAGAATTTTTCACCTTTCATGACCCTTTACAAAATGGCGAACTGATTGACCGGAAGACGGAAATCCGGTTTGATCCGTTAACGGGCGAGTCGTCACGCATTATTTATGATATGGGTGCACCCTTTGTACCAAAGGACTATGCAGAGCTCGCAAAATTGACAGAAGGCGAGAAGTGTCCGTTTTGCACGCCAAATGTATTGACCAGCACCCCTCGTTTTCCGGATGAACTCGTTGAAGGCGGGCGTTTCATTCACGATCAAGCGGTCGTTTTCCCGAATTTGTTTCCATATAGCAAACATAATGCTGTTGTCCGGATGACCGATCAGCATTATGTAACGCTTGAACAATTTACAGAAGACTTGATAACCAATGCATGTAAAGCTGCTCATCAATACATTGAAAACATTGTAGAGTTTGATCCGCAAACAAAATATGTGTCCGTCAACTGGAATTATATGCCCCCATCTGGCGGCAGTATCGTTCACCCGCATCTCCATGTCCTTGCTTCCGAACAACCGACGAATTATCAAGCAGTCATTACGGAAAAAAGCAAAGAGTATTATACGAAAAACGGTGAAAACTACTATTTGGCACTTGCGGAAAAAGAACAGTCTCTCGGGGAACGTTGGATAGGAGAAACAGGCACAATTCGTTGGGTTCATGCATATGCACCGAAAAGTCATATGGATTTCATCGGCATGACGAAAGCTGCTTCTCTTCAGCATCTTACGGATGAGGATTATGAAGATTTAGCCGACAGTCTCCTTCGTTTCTTCACGTATTTCACTGCTGTCGGAATCGGAAGTTTTAACCTTGCGCTCTGTATCCCGATTCAAGCGAGCGAAGCTGAAACCGTTCATCTACGCCTGCTCCCTCGCATGACAGTTGGTATGCTTGAATCGAGTGACTGCAATGTGTTTAACTATTTACATGCAGAGCCACTTTCACTAAAAGTCCCTGAACTGGTGACGAAGGAAGTGCAGCGTTTTTTCATAGAAGGGAAGTAAATCTATTTTGAATAAAACAGTAGTCGACCACGTAGGACGAACTGTCACGTATACGTATCCACCTAAACGAATCGTTTCGTTATGCCCCGGCATCACAGATACACTTTTTGCGCTTAACCTTGAACAAGAAATTGTCGGCCGAACGAAGTATTGTATTTATCCGAAAGGGAAAGTTGAAGAAGTCCCTGTTGTCGGCGGAACAAAAAATGTGAAGCTAGCCGCCATTCAAGAAGTTGCACCTGATTTAATTATCGTAGAAAAAGAGGAAAATACGAAAGAAATCGTTGAAGAACTTGAACAATACTTCCCTGTGTATGTCGCAGAAGTGCAAACGATTGAGGAAGCGTATGCGATGATCGAGGAAATGGGTGAATTGACGGACCGAGAAAACGCCGCAACTTCACTTATTCAATCTACACGCAATGCTTTTGAGAAGTTGCCGTTGGGAGCTGGAAAACGGGCAGCGTATGTCATTTGGCGCAAGCCATATATGGTCGTCGGAAAAGATACGTACATTCAATCGTTGCTTGACAGACTCGGGTTCACCAATCCCTTCGTCCAACACGAAGGCAGGTATCCTGCTGTCACAATCGAAGACTTTCAACAAGCGAATCTGGATGTGTTACTGCTCGCTTCGGAACCATTTCCTTACACGGAAAAACATATCCCGGAATTCAACGCTTTTCTTCCAGACGTTCAAATTGAACTCGTCGACGGTGAAATGTTTTGGTATGGCCCGAGAATGCTAGAAGCTGCCCACTATCTTGCTGAAAAAATATCCAAAAAAAACACGGGAGCATCTAAGTAGATGGTCTCGTGTTTAGCTTCATCTTAATGAATTGTAAATCGTCGACATCCGAATTGCATGCTCCATTTCATCATGCATTGCGATGAAGAGCGGATTGTATGCTTGTTGAATCGGAATCGTCAACAACATTTCTTTGTACATTTCTACCGCTTCAAGCTCATCCACTAATGCTTGCTTTACGCATTCTTTGAAATTGTAGCATGGAATCGGCTTCTTCGGGTTTTGAACAAAGGTCCCCGTCAACATATAATAGAGTTGTTGGAACATTTCATAATGGCTCTTTTCATCTTCAATCATATGTTGGATGAAATCACGCCAAAGCGGGTCTTTTGTCTGTTCATACATGGACTTGTAAAAGTGATAGTCTTTGTATTCGTTCTGAATCGCTTGTTTTAATTGATCGACAAACACGTCAGCACCCTTTCGCATGTTTTATTCACCTTATGCGCGCAAGGACTGTCATATGAAAGGAGCAGGTCAATGTTACAGCATTTTCGTTTTACGCCAATGTTTGCAGGGGGCAATTTACCTGGATGGACGTTTTCGTTTTTTTATCAACAAGAACGCTTCACAGGGGAGTATATGCCCGACGGTACGATAAAGTGGACAAGTGATGTGCCTTCTGATGAAGAAAATGTCAAAAAAATGATTCACGAACTCATGACTTTCCACGTATATGAATGAAAGGTGCTTTTACGCATATACTAAGCTCCGATATGAAGGAGGCGATTCGTGTGGATAAAGAAAAAACACCTGAACAATTGAAAAAAGAGAAAGACCAGATGAAGATTGAGAACCAAAAAACCGAGAATGTGTTTGAGGATAAAAGCCGCGTCCCGAACGAGCAGAACGCTTGGAAAGAAACGCAGTATAATAGAGGTCAATGAACAACGAAACCGCGTCGCGTCTAGCCTATGTACTAGACACGACGCGGTTTTCATTCATCTTGCAGTTTCCTTCTACCGAAGATGAAATAGTAATACAGCGAAGAAATAACGTACAAAGCAGCTGTAATTGTGAATGCATACGCATACCCCCAATAACTCCCTTGTGCAACGACTAATCCTGTCGCAACTGGACCCATCGTCGCCCAGCCAATGTTAAAGACGGTTTGGTTCATTGAATTTGCCAGCCCTTTGTATTTATCCGATACAACTTCCATTGCCACTGCACTTTGCAAGGGACCTCCGGCATTCATTAACGCCTGCCTCAACAGAAACCCTAACGAAGCAAGCCAAAGCGAAGTTGAATAAGCGGTCAATAAAAGGAAAGGGATAGACAGCAATTGAAACAGGATGAGTGCTTTCACTTTCCCCACCCGCCTCGACAACGCAGGGCCAATCATAACCGCCACTGCTGTCATTGCTGAGCCCAGTGATAAAACGAAGCCGATATAACTGTTGGACGCCCCAAAACGGTTCGCAAAATACAAATTCAAATACGGTACGACCAAGCCAGAACCAAAGCCGATCAATAGACTGGCAAAGGAAAAATGGAAGATGACAAGAAGGTTCCGTTTCAGACTGTCCTCACCTGTTGATACACCCTCAATCCGTTTTGTTTTCACAGGTTCAGTCGGCTTCTCTTGTAAGCGGAAGAAAGGAATTAATCCAATTGTGAAGATACTTGCGCCGATAAGCAACGACGACCGGATTGCTTCTACGGTTGAAAGGGCTAGAGCAGTTTCCAACAAATCTGCAATCATCCCGCCAGACAAACTGCCAACGACGTTTGCAACGGTTACAATCGCAAAATTGATACTAAACAGATGCACGCGTTCACCGGGTGTGGAGTTTTCAGCTAAGAACGGAATGCCTGACACTTGAACAAATGCCATGAATAAACCCGTCAGTAACGCAGCGACGACAATCGGCGTTTCCATCACCGCGATGCTTCGATAGAACAATGTCCCCGCAGTTAACAATGTTCCACCAAAAATGAGCCACTTACGCCCCAGTCGATCACTGACAAAACCTGCTGGCACAAGAATGATTGCCAACGCCAATGCGGTCATGGAAATGACTTTTCCATTCACTGTTTCCGGCATCCCTAACTCCCGAATGTACAAATTGTACATGACCATGAAAACACCCATGCCAATTTGAACAAGCACGTTTCCTAGCATGAACAACTTTACATTCCGATTGAAGGCGGTTACTTGTCTTTTCCACTCAATGAACCATTTCATTCAATTCTCCAACTTTCCGTACACTACTATTTCGATACACTAAATATACGGGTCGCTGAACTATTATGCAATGCATTTTTCAAACTATTTCAAGAAACAAAAAAGAAGTCTCTACGATTTTAGTGACTTCAATCAGATCATCTATTCATTTACCTCACCTATCTCTACTTAGCTACGATGCTGAATTGTAAAAATTGCACGTTCATGTTGGCCGATTTTCAAATCAAAAAACCGCAAATCTTCTTTCGTCGCAAGCTGTTCCATCCGAGCCAGCGTCTCCGATCGAAAATCTGTTAAGTGTGCTGTTTGTTCATAAATGAGCTGTTGTTGAGCCTCAATTGTCACTAACCGTTCATTTGTAAGTTGCTGTTCTCTTTTAACACCTTCAATTTCTAGCTTGACACCATTCAACTCTGTCCTAAACCCGTGCATTTCTTGTTTGACATCGTTCAACTCTGTCCTAAATCCTTGCATTTCTTGTTTGACACCGTTCAACTCTGTCCTAAATCCTTGCATTTCTTGTTTGACACCGTTCAACTCTGTCCTAAACCCGTGCATTTCTTGTTTGACACCATTTAACTCTGATTTCAACCCTTTCACTTCAGCTAAAATCGACAAAGCAATTTCCTCGTTCATTCGTACGTCACCTCCAATTTCCGATTCATTATCCTACTATTCATCCTATCATATCCACTTAGAAAGAACGACTCCTTGTAAATTTTCACAAAAGAAAACGGCTCAGAAAGAATACTTTCCAAGCCGCTTCTACCTTATCCTACATTCGAGTTATTCCCCGCCTGTAGTTTATACATTTGAGCATATTGTCCATCTAGCTGTAGCAATTCATCGTGATTCCCTTGTTCCACAATTTCGCCACGGTCCAACACTAAAATTTTGTCTGCATTTTTAATGGTGGACAAACGGTGCGCGATAATGAACGTCGTCCGCCCTTTTTTCAACACATCCATCGCATGCTGAATGATTTCTTCTGTCTCGGTATCGATGTTGGACGTCGCTTCATCCAATATTAATATTGCCGGATCAAATGCCAATGCACGTGCGAATGAAATGAGTTGTCGCTGCCCTGAAGAAAGCGTACTCCCCTTCTCAACAACCGGTTCGTCAATACCGCCTGGCAGATGCTTTAACACACGTTCGCCACCAACAGCATCCAATGCTTGTTGGACCTTCTCCCGTGAAATCCGTACATCTCCTAAACTAATATTCGACTCAACCGTTCCGCTGAATAAATACGGGTCTTGCAAGACGATGCCCATATGATCACGGATTGTCTGACGAGATAGATCCCCGATGTTCATTCCGTCAATTGTAATTTTCCCTTTGGACACGTCATAAAAGCGGAACAACAAATTCATGATTGAGCTTTTCCCTGATCCCGTATGACCAACAAGGGCAATCGTTTCGCCTTGTTTCGCTTCGAATGAAATATCTTTTAGTACATACTCTTCATCCTTATACGCAAACCAAACATCTTCGAACCGCACATTCCCTCGGTATCTTACAATTTTATCATCACTTACCGGTTCGCCTTGACGGTCCATCAAATCGAATACACGCTCTGCCGCAACAAGTGAATGCTCCAACCGTGCAAACTGATTGACGACACCTGTAATCGGATTGAATAAACGTGTAATGTAATCGACGAACGCGTAGAGCATACCGACCGATACGACACTTTCAGCATTAAGTGACGCCCCACCGAAGTACCAGATCAGAAATACGAAAGCGAGTGACCGAATAATGTCCACAAGGTTATGGGACGTCGCCGCTTCTACTTTCAATAACTTACTTTGATACGTATAATGCTCTTCGTTCAACGCATTAAATTCGCCGTCCATCTGCTTTTCACGACGGAATGCCTGAATGATCGTCATGCCGTTAATCGACTCATTGATCATCGCATTCATCTCACTGTTTTTACTACGGATAATATGATTCACCTTCGACGCAAACCTTCTATATAACTTCATCCACACATACAAAACAGGTAAGACGAACAATGTAATAGCGCCCATTTTCGGGTCCAAGTAGAATAAAGCAATGAAAATTCCGAGCATATACATTCCACTAATCGCAAATTGCGATACGACCGTTACATACAAATTACGGATTGCCTCCGTGTCGTTCGTAATCCGCGCGACGACTTTACCAGCCGGTAAATTATCAAAGTAGCGAATCGGCAATGTTTGGATATGCCCGTATAATTCGTTACGCATTTTCTGGATAATCCGATTGGCTGCATTTTGGAGCAATAAATATTGGAAATACCGTAAAATTGCCGTTACAACTGCTAACCCGAAAAAGACGGCTAGTAATTTTGCAATGGGTGTGAAGTTAATGGATTGATCAATTGAAGTCGCAATATGATTATCGATAATCCGTTTTGCAATGAGTGGCCCCATCAAATCCGCTCCGACCGCAAATGTTAATAAAACCAAACCGGTCGCAAGTAGTTTCTTATATTGTAATGCATAATCCAACAGACGTTTTCCTGTCCCCATTATTCAACCCCTCCAATCTGCTGGCGGTCGAATTGCTCTTTGTACCAACCGTTGTTCGCTAGCAAGTCTTCATGTCGTCCTTCTTCAATAACACGTCCATCATCCAGCACAATGATCCAATCCGCATGTTGAATCGCAGAGAGACGATGCGTTGTAATGATTGTCGTTTTACCTGACCGTTCCGATTGGATATTCTCGATGATCTTCGCTTCCGTCTTTGCATCGACAGCAGAAAGCGAGTCATCCAAAATAAGGATTTCAGGATTTTTCACGAGTGCACGTGCAATGGAAATCCGTTGCTTCTGTCCACCTGAAAGGGCAACCCCTTTTTCCCCCACAAGTGTGTCTAACCCGGCTGGGAGCATTTGCAAGTCTTTCTCGAAATGTGACAAGCGAATGGATTCAGCGATATCATCCTCCGTTGCTTCAGGACGTCCAAACAAAATATTGTCCCGTACAGAACGTGAGAACAGGACATGATCTTGAGGGACATAGCCAATCCAGTCACGAACCTGATCTTTCTTCAATGAATGAAGAGAAATATCCGAGAATGCAATGTCCCCATCGCCAGCAGGGTATTCCCGTAACAATTGCTTCACGAAAGTCGTTTTCCCACTTCCCGTTTTGCCGACAATCCCTAATGTCTGCCCACGTTGCAACGACAAATCAATGCGATCCAAGTTCACCGCATGGGACATCGGATACGTGAAGCTAACATCCGCAAACCCGACACTCTCAGGCTTATCAATTGCTTGCGGATTTTCAGGGTCTTTCACGTCCTCTTCATAATTCAACGTCTCCATGACACGATCTAACGAAGCGTTCCCGCGCTGTAACACGTTGATTAGCTCACCGATTGCAAACATTGGCCAAACAATCATACCGAGGTAAACGTTAAACGTCACAAGATTTCCGAGTGTAATTTCCCCAGTCGATACTAAAAATGCCCCGTACCCTAGACCAACCATGTACGTCAGCGCCGTTAATACTTTTGAGAACGGCATAAACAGTGCATCGATCTTTTCAACGTGCATATTTTTCTTGTACACATCTTCTGTCATCTCAGCAAAACGCTGTTCAGAAGCACGTTCTTGTACATACGCACGAACGACACGAACACCCGCCACCGCTTCAAGGACATTATCGTTCAAATCCCCGAACGCTTGCTGTGCCGTCATATACCGCTCGTGAATTTTCTTCCCTAATACTTGTAAAATGAATGCTAAAATCGGCAATGGAATAATCGCCGCCAACGTCAATTTCCAAGAGACGACAAATCCCATCGTAACAATCAGTGTCCCTAGATAGACAGTCGAATCGACAAGCGTCATAATACCAAATCCCGCAGTCTCTGAAATGGCCCGTAAATCATTTGTCGATCGAGCCATTAAATCTCCCGTCTTGTTCTTCTCATAAAACGTCGGGGTCATCTTCAAAAAATGGCGCATTAACCGCGTCCGCAATTGCCGTTCAATTACATAGGCGCCGCCAAACAATTGATATTGCCAAACAAAATTTCCAATGTACGCCACAAACATAATGAGAAACATCGCACCAATGAAAATGGCTAATGTATTCGCCGTCATCGTTTGTGTATGAATTGCATCGATTGCCTTACCAATTAGCCATGGCGGTAAAATGACAAGAATGTTTGCGAACATTAGCAAAACAAGTGCAATCGTATACCGTTTACGATTTTCTTTAAAAAACCACTTTAATTTAAATAAAACAGAAAACATGCTTTCAACCTTCTTCCTTGAACATTAGCTAATCACTTTCTAGAGACTCCTGTTGGTATAGTTTCCGTTGCTGAATAATGTTGTTCATGTTCAGCACTCCTTTCCTCATTTTTTATATGTTACACGCAAAGCGTGAAAACACCGGCCTTTCATGTCATTAAAAACGAAAAAGCACACGCCCTTAACATAAGCGTGTGCTCAGTATAAAAGAACGGCAATACGTGCCGTTCCCATAAAATGAATTTATGCAGTAAGAACAGTCGGCACGCAAAAATTATTGAATTGTGTAGCACATACATTCTTTTTCATTTTGCACGCCTCCTCACTATTTCGTTTTTCGAATAATTATACAGTACCACTACCTTTTTCCATCTGTCAATACAATTTAGACAAATTGTTTAATTCCACAAAGAATGGGTATTCAAAAAGCAATAAATTCAACTGGACTGGGGATGTTTACAATGGAGGAAAAGAAACAAATTGAAGTGAAAAGCGAAGAAAAAACCGATAACAGTTTAGTAGGCGCAACCTTCATCAAATACGCCGCCTACATCATCATATTCTTCGGTTTCCTCTGGTTCTTGCTGAACTATGTCTTTCCGATGTTCAACTGAACGACGAATGGAACTGCCATATGTCTGTTTAAGTAAGATGCCACGTTCAGCACGCTGGCATCTTACTTTATGTTGTTCCAGTCAACACTATGCTCGAGTATTTGTCCGTTCTTTGTCCATCCACCAGTTTTTTTATGCAGCATACAAAATTCATGTAAAACCATTTGTTTTTTTCTTGTAAATAAATTATCATTATATCATCTAACGAATTTTAACCTTACAGGAGGTGTGCACTTTGTTCTACCCCTCATTCGGGTTAGGAACAAAGTAAACTTATTTGGAAATTGCCATACGATTGGCAGCATTTGCTGCCTTGATCGCACTCACCGCATTTTTTGTTGCGAGTGAATTTGCAATCGTGAAAGTACGAACAACGCGTATTAATCAGCTTGTAGCAGAAGGGAACCGAAGAGCGGTCACTGCTAAAAAAGTAGTGAGTAATTTAGATGAGTATTTATCGGCTTGTCAATTAGGGATTACAATTACTGCCTTAGGTCTTGGTATGTTAGGAGAACCGACAGTAAAACTCCTTTTGAAACCGATATTCGCCCATTTTGAATTAGCACCGAATATCGCAACGTTCATTTCTTTCATTGTCGCTTTTACAATCGTGACATTCCTACACGTTGTTGTAGGTGAATTGGCACCAAAAACAATCGCAATTCAACGGGCGGAAGCCATTACGCTATCATTTGCCAAACCCCTCATCGGATTTTACATGATCATGTACCCTGTCATTAAAGGGATGAATGGATCAGCGCGACTCATTACGCGCCTATTCGGATACAAGACAGTGTCAGAATCGGATGTCGCCCACTCTGAAGATGAATTACGTCTCATTCTTTCAGACAGCTTAAAAGGCGGGGAAATTAACCAATCAGAATATAAATTTGTGAATAAAATCTTCGAATTTGACGACCGTGTCGCAAAAGAAATCATGGTGCCACGTACAGAAATGATTACCGTCGAAAAAGATACGACGTTGCGTGAAATGTTTGAAATGTTAGGTGTCGAACAGTTTACGAGATATCCGGTCACAGACGGAGACAAAGACCACGTCATCGGTTTGGTCAATATGAAAAACCTGTTAACAGCTTTCATTAAAGACCCTTCCACGGGCGATCAGCCCGTCAGTGAATACATGCAGCCGATTATTCGCGTCATCGAAACGATGGCTATCGGAGATCTGCTACTGAAGATTCAACGTGAACGTATTCACATGGCAGTCCTCATGGATGAATATGGTGGAACTGCTGGACTCGTCACCATTGAAGATATTTTAGAAGAAATTGTTGGAGAAATCCAAGACGAATTTGACATAGATGAAGTACCTGAAGTACAAATGATCAACGAAAACCATTATATTTTTGACGCGAAGATGTTAATCGAAAACGTCAATGAAGTGTTAAATATCGACATTGTAGAGGAAGACATCGACACAATTGGCGGATGGTTCATGTCCGAACGCTTTGAAGCCGTGCCAGGTGAGAAAATCATTGAACAAGGCTACGAATTTACCGTAAAAGACGTCGAAGGTCATCACATCCTTTACTTGGAAGCGATGAAACACGAAACAGAAGAAGAAATGAACAACACAGCCGACTTGTCGGTTGAATCGTAATGATAAAAGGACTGTCTAGATTTTCTCAGACAGTCCTTTTTTATATCGTATTTAAGCTATCCACTCAGACATGGTACTATCCTAACAAACGTTAGGATACATAATTGCCAATCAATGCTTTTCGTATGGAGCGATTTCATTCCACACCTCTCCGATTAGATAATTATTCCTTTTTATACTCCACTCGGTACACATCATGACGACGGTCTTTTAACTGTTTCACTGTACCATCTTGTCGTTGGCGGCGTAAAATTTCTAAATCCACGTCCCCTATTAACACCATTTCCAAGTTTGCATTCGTCTCTCCTACAATGCCATCACGCGCAAACTCAAAATCAGAAGGCGCAAAAATTGCGGATTGTGCGTATTGAATGTCCATATTTTCCGTTTGTGGCAAGTTTCCAACTGTACCCGAAATGACCGTATAGATTTGATTCTCAACAGCGCGGGCTTGCGCACAATAACGCACACGCAAATAGCCTTGGCGGTCTTCGGTACAAAACGGAGTAAAGATGATCATCGCACCTTTGTCCGTCGCAATTCGTGCAAGTTCAGGAAACTCGATATCGTAACAGACCTGAATCGCAATCTTCCCGCAATCCGTATCAAATACCCTGACCGAATCACCCGCACTAATCCCCCACCATTTTCGTTCATTTGGCGTAATATGAATCTTATATTGCTTTTCAATTGACCCATCCCGTCTGAATAAATACGCAATGTTATAAATCTCTTCATCGTCTTCCTCTACAAAATGCGAACCGCCGATAATGTTCACATTGTAACGAACAGCTAAATTCGTAAACAGTTCAATGTATTGAGGCGTATATTCCGTCATTTTGCGCACAGCTCGACTTGGAGAGGGTTCATCCAAAAAGGACATAAGTTGAGTCGTAAAAATTTCCGGGAACACAACAAAATCCGAATTTGCATCAGACGCTACATCGACAAAGTACTCGCATTGATGGGCTAAATCTTCGAACGAAGAAATTTTGCGCATCAAATATTGAACAACACAAATCCGTACAGGATAACTTGTTTTGTAATGGCGTTTCGTCGTTGCTTTGTAATCAACATTGTTCCATTCCATTAACGTTGCATATTTCTTTGATGCTTTATCATCAGGCAAATAATTGGGGTTCACCCGCATGAGTGTAAAGTCATTCATAATTTGGAACGTCAAGACAGGATCATAAATCTTATGTCGGGAAACCGCGGACACATACTCCCTTGCCGTCATTTCATGTGCAAACCGATGATAGTTTGGAATACGCCCACCAATAATAATAGATTTCAAGTTCAAACGTTGAGCTAATTCTTTCCGGGCATCGTACAAGCGTTGTCCGACTTTCATTCTCCGATAATCCGGATGCACCATCACTTCGATGCCGTACAAATTATACCCTTCAGGATTGTGGTTCGTAATATAGCCTTCCGCAGAAATATCATCCCACGTATGGCGGTCATCGTATTCGTCAAAGTTGACAATTAGGCTTGAACAAGACCCGATAATCTCCCCATCCAGTTCCGCCACAAATTGTCCCTCTGGAAAGATTGCCAGATGACTAAGTAATTGACTTTCCTCCCACGGCTCCATACCGGGAAAACAGACTTTTTGCATCGCCAGGATTTTGGCAATATCTGACCGTTCCAATTGACGGACGACCATACTCATCTCAAACGGGGAGACATCATTAAATTCTTCACTCACATTTTTCACCTCTTCTTTTATAGTTACCCACCAACCTAGCCTTCGAATCCTGTCGTACCGATTATTTTACATGTTTCATTCCACACTTTATAATCAAAGGTAGTCTGTAGAACTGGAGTTGACACGATGGATAAACGGTTGGAAAACGGTCTAATTTTTATTTTTACAATAGCCCTCATCGCTACGCTCGGCTCCTTGTACTTTTCGGAAGTTCGTGGTTTTACGCCGTGTACGTTTTGTTGGTATCAGCGGATCCTGATGTACCCACTTGTCCTGATTTCTGCAATCGGGTTGTTTGAGAAAAATGCCAAGATCGCGTTGACGACCGCGGTATTTGCTCTCGTCGGTGGATCGATTTCTCTCTACCATTACAGCTTACAAAAACTGAGCTTTCTACAAGCTAATGCACCTGCATGTGGAGATGTACCTTGTACAGGCCAATACGTGAACTACTTGGGGTTCATCACCATTCCGTTCATGGCACTCGTGGCATTCGTACTGATTTTTATCACCAGCCTATTTTTAATGAAATGGCAAAAGGAGTCTAAGTAAATTGAAAAAACTACTAATCATCGGTGGAATTATTGTCGTGATTTTCGGTCTGCTCATCTTTTTGAATAACCAATCGAATGAAACAAAGCTGAAACACAATCCATACGGCAAAGAAGACTTGGAGCAATCGACAATTGGCTTGCTCGGTAATGAAAATTACAGCAACATTGTCCTACCAGACGAATTATATGAAAAAGTCAAGTCTGGTGAGTCTGTCACTGCTTATTTCTTCTCACCTGAATGCCCATATTGTATGGAGATGACACCTATTCTGATGCCAATTGCAGAAAAAAATGACATTCACGTTTATCAATACAATATGCTTGAGTTCAAAAATGAAGCGCAGCCATATGGCATTACATCTTGGCCAGCGTTGATCCATTACAAAGATGGGAAAGAAGTTGCCCGCTCAGTCGGTCTCCCTAAAAATCCAGAACAAGACATCCAAGCGTTCTTTGACGCCTACGATGAAGAAAAATGAGGAAAACATGTTAAACATCCAATTCACAATCCAGCAGGACCAGACGACAATTGAAGACTTGCTACGCAATCAATGGCAAGCAGGTAAAAAGACCGTACATCAGCTACGGATGGACAAAGCTGTGACGGTTCTCTCCGGGGAACCTTTGGACTGGCGTCTCCCGCTTGAAGCGGGTACGAAGCTCGTCATCCGTTTCAGTGATGCACAATCGACATATACGAAAGAGAAAATAGACACTGTTAAAATTCTCTTTGAAGACGAGCATCTACTTGCAGCCTATAAGCCAGCAGGCATCGCCGTCCATCCTGACAAAGCTGATACCGGTGGCACATTCATGAACGCAATCATGGATCACGTCAGCCAAGACGATGGATATTACGCAGAGCATATACACCGTTTGGACAAAGGAACAGCAGGTATCGTGCTTGTAGCCAAACACCCAATTGCCAAGGCTCTATTCGATCGAATGATTGAAGAGCGTAAAATTACACGGATGTATGAAGCAGAGGTCGAAGGTCGTTTGAATCGCGTCAAAGGCACGCTTCAGTATCCAATCGGACGCGATCGCCATCACCCAACTCGACGCAGAGTCTCTCCAAATGGCCAAGATGCAATTACACGCTTCAAAGTGCTTGAACGTTTGGAGCAGTCGACAAAAGTAGATGCAATGCTTGAGACCGGTCGTACGCATCAGATTCGCGTCCATTTTGCTCATATCGGCCATCCGGTTGTCGGGGATACATTGTACGGAGCGAGCGAAACACCTGACAGCCAATATCGTTTAACCGCTAAACAAGTTTCCTTTGTACACCCCTTCACAAACGAGTCCATAACAATAGAATAGTGAAAAAGGACAACATCTTACCGCTCGGGATGTTGTCCTTTTCTTTAACATCTATTCATTATCATACGAATCTGGATTCGTGCCCGTCCGTTCATCTCGATTAAGCGCGTCAATCTTCATCATATCCGCTGTCGTTAACTGAAAATCACCAACGTCAATATTCAAGCGGATTCTCTCAGGCGTAACAGACTTCGGAATGACGACCAATCCATGTTGCAAATGCCAACGGATAATGACTTGTGCCGGTGTTTTGCCGTACGACAAGCCTATTTGGGTAAGCACAGGATCATTGAGAAGCTGTCCTCTTGCCAATGGAGACCAAGACGTCACAGTAATGTCGTGATCTTTACAAAAACGACGTAACGGTTCTTGTGTAAGCTTCGGGTGCAACTCAATTTGATTGACCATCGGTTTTACATTCGCCACTTCAAACACACGCTCTAAATGATGAATATGATGATTGGACACTCCTGTTGCACGGATAAGCTTTTCTTCATATAAGCGTTCAATCGCACGGTACGTATCTACGTACTTATCAGCGACCGGCCAATGCGTCAAATAGAGATCCAAGTAGTCTACGCCTATTCTCTTAAGCGATTGTTCAAAAGCACGTAAAGTCTCGTCATATCCTTGCTCCGCATTCCAAACTTTTGAGGTAATGAACAACTCTTCTCGCGGGATGCCTGATAGACGAATCGCTTCACCAGTTTCCACTTCGTTCTCATAAATGGAAGCAGTATCAATTGCCCGATAGCCATATTGCAAAGCTGTCTGAATCGCTATAACTGTTTCTTCAGCATTTGTCATCTTATAGACACCAAGACCGAGTTGCGGCATGGCGATCCCATTATTCAATATAATGTTGCCGGCAAAATAGCTCATTGCATGACACACTCCTTCGCCACTAATTTCCTTAATTGTAACGATAAAAAAACGATATTGCGAACAATCGATTTGATTGTTAAGGAGATTGTCACAATTTCATATCGCGGTCATTTCTTTTCCAGTTACTTTAGGGTATACTATACAAAGGACTAATGATTTTTTTACAGGAGGTACATTTCATGAACCTAATTCTAATCATGGCCGTATGCTTCGCGTTCCTATCTGCAATCTTTACAGGTGGGTACGAAGACAAGCCTGGTAAAGTAAAGAAATAAGTACTAAAAAACGGGACGCCTTACATAAGGCTGTCCCGTTTTTTATTGTAAATCCAAAAATGATTGTTGTCGTAACGCCTCATAAATAAGGATGGCAGCTGTATTTGATAAGTTCAACGAACGAATATGTTCATTCATCGGTATCCGGAGGCATGTCTCTTTATTTTGCTCAATGATTTCCGGAGGCAACCCAGTCGTTTCTTTCCCGAAAACGAAGAAAATATCTTTTGTTGGAGAGGTAAAATCAAAGTTCGAATAGGTCTTTTCACCAAACTTTGTAATGAAGTAAAACTCCCCTTCCGGAAAAGCATCAAATAGTTGTTGGATGCCTGCATGATACGTAATCTCAACATGCTCCCAGTAATCAAGCCCTGCCCGTTTCAACATTTTATCGTCGGTTGAGAAGCCAAGCGGCTCAATTAAATGAAGCTTCGTTCCTGTTCCTGCACATGTTCGTGCAATATTTCCTGTATTCGCTGGTATGAGCGGTTCAAATAGCGCGACATGTATCGCCATTTCAGCACTTCCTTTGTTCAGATTCAAGTACATTATTCAACTCTATACGTACACCAGGATCCTCTTCGGTTTGCAATGCTTGCTGGACTGCCTCAATCGCTTCTGCAGTAGCAATCTCTCCTAACGCCCAAGCAGTCGTTCCTCGAATAAGAGGGCGCGGATCACTTACAAGAAGCTCCGCTAATAAAGGAACTGATGCTTCTTCCTTAAAATGGGCAAGCGCAAGGATTGCATTCCGTTGTATCGGATTTTTCCCTCGCCACGAACCAGACATATGACCGAAGGACTCTTTAAATTGACGATTCGTCAACTTTAACATCGGTGTTAATAGCGGCTTGGTCAACTGAGGTTCTGGCGCAAATGCTTCCTGATGCAAATTGTATTTCCCTTTATTTTTCGGACAAACCGTCTGGCACGTATCACAACCGTAAATACGGTTTCCAATTTTCGCACGGAACTCTTCGGGAATCGGCTTTTTGGATTGAGTCAAAAATGCAATGCAACGTTGTGCATTCAATTGCCCTCCTTGAATGAGTGCTCCCGTCGGACAGGCATCCAAGCAAAGCGTACAATCTTTGCATTCATCTTCCATTGGGGTATCCGGTGCAAATGGAATATTCGTGATCATCTCACCTAAATAGACGTATGAGCCGAACTCCGGTGTAATAATGGAGCAGTTTTTCGCAGACCAGCCAATTCCTGCTCGTTCCGCTACCGCACGGTCCACCAATTCACCCGTATCGACCATAGAACGCATCTTGGCGTCGGGTACTTGTGTAGCAATAAACGTTTCCAACAATTGTAGCTTCTCACGGAGCACTACATGATAATCCATCCCCCATGAAGCTCTACAAAAAATTCCACGACGCTCTCCTTTCTTTCCTTTCGGAGAAGCATCCATTTTTGATGGATAAGCTACTGCAATGGCGATGATACTCTCAGCCTGATCGAGCAATAACGTCGGTTCCGTCCGTTTTTCAACATCACTTTCTTCAAAACCGGATTGATACCCCAATTCCTGTTGTCTTTTTAATCGGTTCTTCAATTCAAGAAAAGGGGCTGCCGTCGTAAAGCCAATTTTATCAATTCCGATTGCATGTGCATACTCTCTTATCGATTGTTGAAGCTGAGCGACCTTCACAACGTTTCGCCTCCTTTATGATATGATTGACAAAAAGATAACAAGGGTGATCGGCTTGAACATTCAAATAGACAAAGAACTCTTAACCATCCTACCACATGTAAAAATCGGCATTAACCATTATACCAAAATTACCGTATCAGAATCTCCTCAAATGTTAAAAGGTAGGCTCCAATTATTTCAAGAACAGCTTTATTTCGAGCTGGACACTAAACCATTAACTGAGTTTGCAAACATACAAGAATGGCGAGTGGTTTGGAAAGCCCTTGGCGCGGATCCAAACCGCTATCGTCCTTCAGTAGAATCCCTTTTTAGAAGAATAAAGAAACAAGAGTTTCTTCAATCAGTGCATACCGCTGTCGATTTAAATACATTCTTCTCGCTTCAATATGAAATACCGATCGGGATTTACGATTTGGCGAAAATTGTAGGTGATATTCAACTGACACAAGGTAATGAAGACGACAGCTATGATGGCTTAAACGGTCGTCCCAATTCATTAAATCGTCTTCTCTTACTGAAAGACGATTACAGTCCTTTTGGTAGTCCTTATGTGGACTCTGTCAGAACAGCAGTGACAGCAGAAACGACTGAAGCGATACAGATTTTCTTTATACGGCCATCTATGGACACAACAGAAGCCCTTCAACTTCTTCAAGCGAGCGGCAAGATGTTTACGAGCATGAGTGGCGGAGAAGCTGAGTCTTTTGTGCTGCATGCAGGTCAAACTTCTATTGCATTAGAGAATGATCAGGCTTAAGTTCATTATGAACTAAACTTAGATATGCCCCTAGCATAAAACGCTTCCTCTTCATAAAGACAGAGAGAAGCGTTTTTCAGGATGGTTCCAATAAAAAAAGATACAACCTAGGTTGTATCTCGTAAGTGTGGATACCCGAGGCCGGACTTGAACCGGCACGCCTCGCGGCATCGCATTTTGAGTGCGACGTGTCTGCCATTCCACCACTCGGGCATATTCAAATACACAGCGTTCATAAAACTGGAGGCGGCAACCGGAATCGAACCGGTGGTAAGGGTGTTGCAGACCCGTGCCTTACCGCTTGGCTATGCCGCCGTATGAAAAGTGGAGCGGAAGACGGGATTCGAACCCGCGACCCCGACCTTGGCAAGGTCGTATTCTACCACTGAACTACTTCCGCGAAACTGGGGTAGCTGGATTCGAACCAACGAATGACGGAGTCAAAGTCCGTTGCCTTACCGCTTGGCTATACCCCAAAAAGTAAATGGGGCGGACGAGGGGAATCGAACCCCCGAATGTCGGAACCACAATCCGATGCGTTAACCACTTCGCCACGACCGCCATAATAGAACTATATTCATTTTGGATAATTGCTGTGAATGGGGCGGACGAGGGGAATCGAACCCCCGAATGTCGGAACCACAATCCGATGCGTTAACCACTTCGCCACGACCGCCATCATATTGAATTAAACAGTAATGGCAGGGGCAGTAGGAATCGAACCCACACCAAAGGTTTTGGAGACCTCTATTCTACCGTTAAACTATGCCCCTGTATAATGGTGGTGGGGGACGGATTCGAACCGCCGAACCCGGAGGGAGCGGATTTACAGTCCGCCGCGTTTAGCCACTTCGCTACCCCACCAAGGGAAAAATGGTGCCGGCGATAGGAGTCGAACCCACGACCTACTGATTACAAGTCAGTTGCTCTACCAACTGAGCTACACCGGCATCACTATATAAAAATGGTGGCTCAGGACGGAATCGAACCGCCGACACAAGGATTTTCAGTCCTTTGCTCTACCGACTGAGCTACTGAGCCACATATGGCGGTCCCGACCGGGATCGAACCGGCGATCTCCTGCGTGACAGGCAGGCATGTTAACCGCTACACCACGGGACCATTTGGTTGCGGGGACAGGATTTGAACCTGTGACCTTCGGGTTATGAGCCCGACGAGCTACCACTGCTCCACCCCGCGATAATAATAGTTGTAGGAATTTTAAATCCTACGCTTTCAGTGTTTCATAAGATGTTGTTATAATTTCCTTTTAGGAAATTATACAAATCACATGTTGCGTTTAAGTTAATGGTGGAGGATGACGGGTTCGAACCGCCGACCCCCTGCTTGTAAGGCAGGTGCTCTCCCAGCTGAGCTAATCCTCCAAGTTTAAAGCGTGATAAGCTGCGCATCTCTTTGTCAGCTTCTTTCACTCACTCGGTCACTCGGTCACGTACTGTTGTACGTTCCTTCTTTTGCTTTGTAATGCTAAGTAGTAAATGGTGACCCCTACGGGATTCGAACCCGTGTTACCGCCGTGAAAGGGCGGTGTCTTAACCGCTTGACCAAGGGGCCATATAATAAGTAAAGTAAACTGGCGGAGAGCAAGGGATTTGAACCCTTGAGACAGCGTTAACCGTCTACACGATTTCCAATCGTGCTCCTTCGGCCACTCGGACAGCTCTCCAATTGGCTCCGCAGGTAGGACTCGAACCTACGACCGATCGGTTAACAGCCGATTGCTCTACCACTGAGCTACTGCGGAATAATCAGTAACAACTAATTTACGGTTGTTACATTCAGTCATCTTGTAAATGACTGCCCAGCGACGTCCTACTCTCACAGGGGGAAGCCCCCTACTACCATCGGCGCTGAAGAACTTAACTTCCGTGTTCGGTATGGGAACGGGTGTGACCTCTTCGCTATCGTCACTAGACTGTTTTTCACAGGACAAGATTTATTATATCAAATCTGGTCAATATTGCAAGCGTTTTTTAAAAATAATTTATTTTTATTCGCTCAAAACCGGATAAAACCAACATTGTTGCTAAACACAAGTTCAACCATACTAAATTAACATTGTCCAGCTTCGACTCCCAGTCGCTCGAGGTCATAAGCCATCCTGCTCCCGTGGCTATGCCACTCCTTGCAGGCCGTCTTATGCTTGTCGCGCCTATGCGGTCGTCTCCGCTTTTCTTAAAGGATAAGTCCTCGATCGATTAGTATCCGTCAGCTGCACATGTCGCCACGCTTCCACCCCGAACCTATCTACCTCATCATCTTTGAGGGATCTTACTTACTTGCGTAATGGGAAATCTCATCTTGAGGGGGGCTTCATGCTTAGATGCTTTCAGCATTTATCCCGTCCATACATAGCTACCCAGC